>JAYVAZ010000001.1:0-8027 GCA_043750675.1 Pseudobdellovibrionaceae bacterium
CCCAATTCAGTATTGGCCATAGCCGCACATTTTTTCAAAATTCCAAGCGCTTTGATCATCTCACGCGGAAAGCGATCGCCGCCGATCTTAAAATTTTCCGTAGACCTTTGGGTCTGGGCGCCCCACAAAGCCGTTTTCGGCACCATCACTTCACCCATAGTATCTTTTTCTATACGAAATTCGGGCATTTGACTTTGACTCATAAATTATCCTTCACTTGTATTATTTATTTCTATGTACGTAACTGGGACCGACGCCGGCCTGCTGAGTAGGAAAAATCACCAGCTCTTGCACGTTGACGTGTTTAGGTCTTTGAACAGTCCACAAAATAGTCTCAGCAATATCTTCAGCGGTCAAAGGCTTCATGTCTTTATACACAGTCTGGGCTTTTGCTTGGTCGTTGTATCGCACTTCACTGAATTCGGTTTCCACCATCCCCGGTTCTATATTAGTGACCCTGATCGGCGTCGACATTAAATCAAAACGCATACCTTCGGTTAAAGCCCGCACCGCAAATTTACTAGCGCAATAAACCGCACCACCTGGATAACTCCAGCGTCCCGCCACCGAGCCAATATTAACAATGTGGCCTTCATTTTTAGCTATAAAAAAAGGCAAAATCTTGCGAGTCATATATAATAAACCCATTACATTGGTCTGAATCATTGCTTCCCAGTCCGCAATGTTCGCATCTTGAAATTTTTCCGTGCCTTTTGCTAGACCAGCGTTGTTAACCAAGACATGCATTTTTTTTAAGTCCGCTTTAAATTCTTTTACAAACTTTTCAACCTGAGACTCTTTTTGGATGTCAAAGCAGGCGACTTTGATCTTATCCTTGAATTTTTTCTGCAAAACCTCTAGACGATCTTTGCGACGTCCGGTGACAATCACTGAAGCACCGGAATCGATAAATAGTTCGGCTGTGGCCAGGCCTATACCTGCGGTAGCCCCCGTGACGAGTACTTGTTTAATATTTACAACCGACGATTTATTTTTATGATTCATTTAATTCCTTCTTTAAAGTCCAATTCCTGCTGAGAACCCAGGAGTATAAAATAAATTTCAAGTTTGTCATACCTCGGAGTGTTTTTTAGACGCAAAGCAAACTCCTGTATCCCCTGTAACGAATATGGTCTTCTATTGTATATGAATTTAAATCAAAAATCTGAATCACAAAATATCATTCAACTGCAAAACATTTCTAAGACCTACACTTTGGGTGAAACCAAGGTACATGCGTTAAGAGGATTAGACTTAAACTTAAAAAAGGGCGAATTTACGGCACTGATCGGAGCCTCAGGCTCGGGCAAAAGTACTTTATTAAATTTAGTCGGTTGTATCGATACGCCCGACACCGGATCCATTTTAATTGATCAGGTTGAAGTAACAAAAATGAGTGAAAATCAAAAAAGCCTTTTACGAAACGAAAAACTGGGATTTATTTTTCAATCATTCAATTTGATACCAGTCCTGAACGTTTTTGAAAATATTGAGTTGCCGTTGATGGTTAGAAATCAGTTATTGGCGGATCAACGTAAAGAACGAGTTCTGCGCGCTTTAAAAAGCGTTGGTCTCAGCGAATTTAAAAATCATCAGCCCGACAAACTTTCGGGGGGACAGCGCCAACGGGTGGCCATTGCCCGGGCTTTGGTTACTGAACCGGCCATTATTTTGGCCGATGAACCAACAGCCAATTTGGATTCTAAAACCGCCCATCATATTATTGATTTACTATTGGCATTGAATTCGGACATGAAAGTGACTTTTCTTTTTTGTTCGCATGATGAAAAATTAATTGGTCGCGTGGGTCGTGTGGTTCGCATCCAGGATGGAACTATTCAAGAATGATTTTATTTTGGAAAATTGCTTTTAAAAATATCATTCGCAACAGCCGCCGAAGTCTAGCGACGGGATCTGCGATTACAGCGGGTTTCGTTGGTCTGACCCTTTTGGGTGGATACATCAACAGTGTTCATAATGCATTAAAGGCTAATACGATTTATATTAATCACGTGGGTCATCTTTCAGTTTATAAAAAAGATGCTACCGAACAGTTTTACATTCGACCGCAGAAATACCAACTAACACAAGAAGATCTGGTTAAAATTAATAAGGTGTTAGAACCCTACAAGGATCAAATCGAACTGACATCCACCTACATTAGCGGAATGGGTCTGATTTCAAATGGGACAAAATCGATTCCTTTTTTCGCGACTGGTGTAGACCCCGAAACCGAAAGTAAATTAAGATCTCATCCCTTCGTTGTATATTGGGCACGTGATTGGGTCAAAAATGAAGGCTCGGTAAATTTAAAATCAGAAAATACTAAATATCCTGATGCAATTTCGATAACTGCCCGAATGGGCGAGCTCATTGGCCAAGATCCACCATTCAATTTATTATCGGATGAAAAAAGAAGTGTGCAGTTAGCAGCGCGTAGTTATGCGGGCGAACTTAATGCGGTCAATGCTACGCTTTCAGTTGAACATACGACAGGCGTCGACCTGGCAGAAGACACCAGTCTTGTGGCTCCCCTCAAAGTTTTGCAGGAACTTTTTGATACCGAAGGCGTCCAGTACTTGGCCATTTACATGCATCCTGATTTTTCAGTCCATGGATTGCTAAACAAAATTAAAGATGATTTCAAATCTAAAAATTTAGATTACCAGATTTTTAGTTACGATGACGAAGCGGTCAGCCAAATTTATGTTGGCACCATGAGTTTTTTGTTTACGATGGCTGGCTTTTTTATTTTCCTGATCTGCGGCGCCGTTAGTTTATCGATTATCAACGCGATGACTATGGGGATATTAGAAAGAGTAAAAGAGATCGGGACCTTACGCGCGATCGGATACGAATCAAGTATTGTTTCTAAATTATTCGTACGTGAAGCCGTTGTCTTGACCGGCTTCTGTTTAATCGCGGGAACAGTCATTGCCGAAATTATAGCTTTAGTTGTGAACTCCCTAAACATTCGTTTTGAGCCTCCCGCAATGGCAGGAGATGCACAGTTTACATTAACTCCGACACCGCAAATTTATTTTGTCGCAGCGGCAGCGATGTTGCTGTTATCCGCGATTACCGCCTTTTTGGCAGTAAGACGAAAATCAAAAATCAAGGTGATCGACTTATTAACAGATACAGGAGCCTAAATGAAATTTTTATTTTTAATTATTATTAGTCCCATTTTTTGCACAGTTACTGGTCTATCCCCTTATGCTTTGGCCGCAGACCCAACGCCTACCGATGCTAAACTAGCCAGTGAATTATTAAGCGCATCGGACATCAGTCGCGGTGGCATTAAAACCGGTTTGGAATGGAATATCCAATTACAAACGGTTGAAGAGGGTTCGACCAGCGACCGGCAGTTTACCGTCAGCGCCTTCGGTGATGACGCCTTAGTAAAGGCACTGGCACCGGCAAAATATAAGGGCGAAGTTTACCTTTTCAATAATCACAACATGTGGTTTTTCAAACCTTCGTTAAAAAAACCTGTAGCCATTTCGTCACGACAAAAATTGTCGGGCCAGGCGGCAAATGGTGATATAGCCAGTACCAACTATTTTCGCGATTACGACCCTTCCATGGAAAAGTACGAAGTGTTTAATGGTGAAAAGTGTGCCGTGTTATTATTAAAAGCAAAAACCAATAGCGTTACTTATGATCAAATTCGGTATTGGATTTCTTTAAATAAAAAATTAGCTATGCAAGCCGAATTCCTCACTTTACAAGGCCAACCTTTTAAACGGGCTGACTTCGAATATGGAAATAAGGTCACTTTCAATGGTTCACAAGTTCCCTTTATTTCGAAAATGACTATCGTAGACGCGAAATTCAAAGACAATAAAAGTATCATCACTTACGAAGTTCCTAAACTGAAAAATTTAACCAAATCAGTTTTTAACATTAATAATTTGAGTCGCTAATGAGTCAATTACTAGCCATCGCATTTAGAAATGTTATGAAGAACTGGCGCCACAGTGTCGCGGCTATCATTTCTGTTTCGGCTGGCTTGATATCGTTAGTTCTTTTTCAAGGTTATATGTCGGACGTCAAATTTATGTACGAAGATTCCTATCGACATCGTACGATGTACGGCGATGCAATGATCGAACACAAAGACGCCCATTCTAAAGAAGGCTGATCAGAACCTTGGAAGTTTGCACTGACTAGGGATGATCAAAAATTTATAAGCGATTTCGCTGAAGAATATGCGACCGCAGTTTATACTACGGTTCGGTTCCTTTACATTCAAGGTATGATCACCAATGGAAAAACTTCCACAATTTATACCGGCCCCGGCTATGACATACAAGCCGGCGCAAAGGCCAGGCAAGAAACTTGGGAATGGGACACTCTTTACGGAGTACCACTACAGCATTCTAAGGTTTCCAATCCAATTGTGATTGGTCAAGCCTTGGGAACTTTATTGGGCTGCAAACCGCTAACGAACGAAGATATTCATGGTGGACGTTTAGGATACATTCCCAAAGAGCGGCCGTTTGAATGTTATACTAATCATGTTCAAGTCGCTGTAACCACCGAAAGTGGACAATTAAACGCATTGGATTTAGATATTATCGGAATGATCGATTCCGGTTACAAAGACGTGGATAATAAATATGGACACATGTCCTTGGCCGACGCGCAAATGCTAATGAACACGGATAAAATTACTGTGCAGACTTTCCAGTTTAAAAATCCTGCAGACAGTATGAAGTATATAAATATATTTAACGAAAAGGCGAAAAAAACACATCCTCATCTGTACATGCAAAGATGGAAAGACAATAAGTTTGTTTCCGATATTTACGATCGAATCATGAATCTATTTAAGATTTTCAGAAACTTTGTGGTAACGGTGATTGTTAGCATCGCCGGTCTTTCGACGTTAAATACAATGGTAAAAGTCGTAAAAGAACGTACCAAAGAGATTGGCACCCTTCGAAGTTTAGGGTTCAACCAAGCGCAGGTAAAATTCCTATTTGTGACCGAATCCCTCTTTCTTTCCTTACTAGGTATTTTGGCGGGAATTATTTTGGCCTTGGCATTTCAGTTCGCCATTAATTCAGCGCATATTTATTATAAAGGTGGTTTGTTGTCGCAACCCGTTTTATTCCGAATCGAAGCTGATTATTCCAGTTATATCGCCAGCATTATCTGTTTAAGTTTATTGTCAGTGGTAACTTCTTATTTGGCCTGCAGACATACGGTAAACAAGAATATCGCTGAAAATCTAAGTTATGCTTAAAGGCCCATGCACCGTTTTTTTAATTTTAAGTTTAGCCTTGGCCTGCGATGGTTTTACGCAAGAGCTGGATCCAAATCCTTCAGTTAAAAAGGCCTTCGTAAGTCAGAAGCCTGACTCCGCTTCGAAACGCAGAAAAAAGCGAATCGATGGATTGATTAAAATTAATGATAAAGAATTTAATTTAGAGTGGTACAATTCTTATTCGTTGTTAAGTCCAAATTTAAAACATGTCATGAATATCGATAATCGAAGATTGCAATTTCCGTCTGGCCATTTCACTTCAGATCTTAGACCAGAAATGGTTTTGAAGTCGCGATTCATTAAGTATGTGGTCCGCGCTAGGGCTTTGTTAGATTCAACTTCGATTGAACTAAAGAACCCAGCAGAAAAGAAAAATGAATCTGACACAAAATTGGATCTTAGTGATGCTTATGCTGATTTACTGTTGTGATCTAATTTGTCCATAGTGTTTGGATTACAAAATTTTCAATGGGGTCCGACGGAATTAATCTCCCCGACCAATCCCTTCTTTCATTTTAATAGCCAACAAAAAAGTTTCTTCTATAAAGAAAAAGGACACGTATTACTAAGGGTCAATTACAATTCTTCGGATAATTTAAATTATATTTTTATTTCAGAACCAATCAGCAACAATGACCCTTACTGGATATCAGAAAAAACTTTTAGTTCGAAACTATTACTGAAATCTGAATATACTTTTTCCGGGACGAACTATTTGGGTTTGGTAGTAGGACTGGGTGAAAAACAACGACCACTTTTTGGCGAATACTTTAATTGGACGACAGATTCCGGGCAATCCGTTTATTTTGATATCAAACATTCATCAGGTAAATTTAATTATCGGCCGGAAAAAAACTTATTTGGTCTTTATGATATGGTCTTCCAAGACACTACGGGAAGTTTCCAGACATTCAGCACTTTAGGTTATCGTTATGAAGGACGTACTGATTTTCGCGTCGAATACGTTTACAACACCGCCGGTCTGAAAGCCGCTGATTTGAAAAATGCAATTGATTCGGCGACAGCGCTTTCGTTTAACCTAGCAAAAAACATTACCCATTTCTTTGCGCCGGGTTTGGAATTATTAGGGCAGCATTATCTTTACCTCAGCCTGCGTGTACCTGATTTAGGATCTTCCAATGATATCAATCTGTCCTTACGGGACTTGATTTCACTTCAGGATAGTTCGCAGGTATTTCAATTTGATATTGATAAAGGCCTTACTGACTCTACAGTCATGTATGGGGAAGCGACCTATGCCTCTGGCAGTGAAAAAACTGAACTTACTATTTCCAATATTTATAGTTTTTCTTTGGGTTTGAAGTGGACTCTTTAAGGATGTAAATGGAACTGACAGCACAGCAAAAAAAACTCATTTTGGAAACTATTCGCCGCACCCCAAGTGCCCATAACGTACAACCTTTAAAAGTTCAATTTCGCGATTACACCGTAAAAATTTACGCTTGCTCAGACCGCTTCCTTCCCGTCGCGGATCGAACCCACACCGAACTTAAATTGACAATTGGTGCCCTGATTTATGGGCTGGAGTTGGCGTTAAATCATTTGGGATTTTTGGTCACCAACGAAGCGGTTGAAATGGATATTTTTAATCAAACCGGCTACACCGACGAGGTCAAAGAAAAAGATATTCATATTGGAACCGTCGAATTTACCAAAAAAAATTCTGCAGTCGTTTTAAAAAGTCAAAGTGACAAACTTTTAGGAGATCCCGAATCCACTAAGGAATTACTGTTTCAAAATATCGAAAAACGCTTTAGTTACCGTGGAATATTTCAGAAACCCGGTATTGAACAAATCGACAAAATAAGACATATCACCGAGACGATGAAAGTAATTACTGATCCCCCAGCGATTCGGGAACTGGCCAAATTATTTGATCGATCAAACCTGGAACTGATGGCGACCCCAGGATTTTTAAAAGAGTTATTTAGTTGGACACGTTATTTTAAAGGAAATCCAAACTGGGCCCGAGACGGAGTCAATAGCGAGGCCCTCTCCCTAAATTTTGTCGAAACTGTAGGCGCCAGTCTGATATTGCGACCTTTTTTATTTCGTATTTTGCATTTCTTCGGAATAACTGGGTTAATAATTAAAGATGCGCCAAAAATACTATCCTCATCGTCCGTTGCTGTGATTTTTTGTCCTAAAAACACTTCCCGAATCGATCATGGGAAAATTTTTTACCGGGACTGGTTGTTGTTAACGATTTATGGATTTTATGGTGCTCCCCTATCTGCTTTGGCAACCGACCCTAAAGGGATCCAACTAATAAAAGACCTTATTGGAATTAGCCATGAATTCGAGATAGTAAACGTTCTTAAATTCGGAATATTACCAAGTAATTATAACCGTTATCCTTTGATTCGCTTGCCAATTGAGGAATTGGAGATTATTTAGGTTTCATGAAAAACTATTGGCTTTTAAAATCGGAACCCGACTCCTATTCAATAGATGACCTAAGTAAAGACGGCAAAACTCTTTGGGAAGGGGTTAGAAACTATCAGGCCCGCAATTTTATGACCCAAACGATGCAGGAAAATGATCTAGCGTTTTTTTACCATTCCAGTGCTGAACCCACGGGTATCGTCGGTGTGGCACAGATAACAAAAGTAAATTTGATCGATCAACTGCAATTCCAGAAAATAAGCGATTTCTATGACCCTAAAGCCAGTAAAGAAAAACCAATCTGGTTTTGCGCTGAAATAAAATTTGTTAAAAAATTTAAAACTGTTGT
>JAYVAZ010000002.1:0-6046 GCA_043750675.1 Pseudobdellovibrionaceae bacterium
GCTTAAGTGCGTCTTAGCTTGTTTTAAACCAATTTGAGTCTTAGTAACTAGACTTCCGTCAGGAGTATTCTGGCTATGGCAGCAGAAATTTTAATTAATGGAAGACCACAAGAAACCCGCGTCGCCTATGTTGAAAGCGGTATCCTTACTGATTTTAAAATCGAACGAAAAACTTCTCCTACCTTAGTAGGATCAATTCATCGTGGAAAAGTTTTACGAGTTCTCCCGGGTATGCAGGCTGCGTTCGTAGATATCGGTTTAGACAAGGCCGCATTCCTTTATGTCGGTGATATTCGTGAAGATCATGATGAAGGTTTTATGGATTTCGATAAGGATGAACCTTTAGAAATTGATGAACAAGAAGATCTTCCTATTTCAAATACTCCAAAGGTTCCCATCCAAGATCTTCTTAAGGAGGGTCAACATATTTTAGTGCAGGTTTCTAAAGATCCGATCGGCACTAAAGGAGCACGATTAACGACACATATTTCATTGCCTGGTCGTTTCGTTGTTTATTTGCCAACAGTAAGGCACTTAGGAATTTCGCGCCGAATCGAAAGCGAAGCCGTGCGCGAGCAACTGAAAAACCTCGTTCAAAAAATTAACCCCAATGGTGGCGTTATCGTGCGGACAGCAGGGGAAGGTGCCAGTGAAGAAAGTTTAAAAAATGATATTGAATATCTAGATCGACTGAGCAAAGAAGTTCTAAAAAATTACGAAAAAAGAAAAACTCCTGGGCTGATTCATTCTGAAATTGATGTCGAACTTCGGGCCCTTCGGGATTTGATGAACGAAAGCGTACAATGTGTATGGGTAGACGACGATGAGATTCATAAAAAAGTAGTAAAATTCGTTTCCCAGCTAATGCCCAAGTATAAACAAAACATCATTCTATACTCGGAACCAAAACCATTGTTTGATCTGTATGATATCGACATTGAAATTTCACGATCTATGGATCGCAAAATTTGGTTAAAATCGGGTGGCTATATTGTCATCGATGAGGCCGAAGCCTTGGTTGTTATTGATATTAATACGGGAAGATTCGTTGGAAAAAAAGATTTAGAAGATACCATTCTAAAAACAAACCTAGAAGCGGTCAAAGAAGTTGCACATCAATTACGAGTCAGAAACTGCGGCGGAATTATTATTATTGATTTCATCGATATGGAAAAAGAATCGCATCGAGAAAAAATCATGTCGATGCTTCAAGAAGAACTATCAAAGGATCGCGCTCGTACTAATGTTATTTCAATGTCGGCCCTAGGCCTTGTTGAGATGACCAGAAAACGTACCCGCCCAAGTTTGATAAAGACCTTATGTGAACCCTGTTCTTATTGTGATGGAAAGGGTTATAACAAACGTAAGTCCACAATTGCCAATGAACTGTTTCGAGAATTAGAACGAGACCATCCGCAACTGGATAATAAGAAATTAAGCATAGTGGTTCATTGTCATTCGGAAGTTATTGATTGGATCTATGAGGTTGAAGGCGAAACCCTGAACTTTATCGAAAAGAAGCTGGGTCGTTCGGTGGCATTTAAAATCGAACCCGGTTATCACATAGAACAATACGAAATTTTCATTCAATAAAAATTCAAATTTTGCTTCTGGTAAAATGGGAAATTTTAGGTCTAGACCCGCAGGGCCTAGCCTTCGTGAATATGGCCTAAAAAATCATTTCTGATAAAATGAAGTAATGAAAAACTGGAAAATTTTATTAGGCCTAATAATCGGGCTGGGCTTAGTTGATTACACATTAAAAATATACACCACTAATACCCAAGATTTTAAATCAATGACTCCGCCTAAGACAAATCATCGCAAGCCGATTTTACTGCTGGGGACGACTGATTTTCACGGGTTTATTGATCCCGAATTTGTAGAAATTCAAAATACTAAAGTCGAAAAAGCGGGAGCAAAACTTTTTGCCGTAGTGAAAAAATCATATATTGAAGCGGCGGGATTGTATCCTGTGGTTCACCTGGACGCCGGAGACCTTTTTCAAGCACTTTGGTTTCGAATATGTTCGAGGGACAGTCTGTTATCGATTTTTTAAATTACATTGAATTGGATGCCGTCGCAGTAGGAAATCATGATTTTGATTACGGTCCCTTAGGAAGTAAATCGGTCCCGACGGAACCTGAAGATAAAGGTCTGGGTGCTTTGGTAGAGCGAATGAAGCAATCAAAGTTTCCGTGGTTGGCGGCAAACGTGTTAGACGCCGAAAATCATTTTGAAGGAAATTTGGCCAGCGTTAAGCTTATCGAAAGGCAAGGGGTAAATATCGGTGTCATCGGCCTTGCCGGCGAAGACACACGGGAAACAACCGATCGTCGAAACTTGGCAGGCCTGGGTTTTACATCTATGAAAGACGCCGTAATTAAGTGGTCTGCTATTTTGCGCCAACAACAAAATGCTGACTACATAATAGTGGTCGCGCACTCCGGAAGCGGTTGTTCAGATAATTCTCTAGAGGCGTTGGAAGATATAAGTTCATGTGCAAAAACCGGAGTCGTCAGATTAGCCTCTGAATTGCCCAAGGGTTTTGTCGATGCTTTTATCGGTGGACACACGCACAAAGGCGTATATAAAAAAATTAATGGCGCAATGGTGATGCAGGCTTTTTCACATTTCTCCCACGTTGCAGTTACCTGGCTTGGTGATAAACCGCAAGAGTCAGAATTGTTTACCGGCTTGATTCCCATTTGCAGTCACGTTATTTGGCAAAACCAAAACATGAAGTGCGCCGACAATGCCGAAGGACTGATTGAGCCCTTTATGGTTGGAAAAAATCTGCGTCTGAAAACCGAAGAAGAAAATAAAGTCGACCAGATTCTGGCCTCTTATCGGAAAACAGCTTCGGACAAAGCGCAAGAAAGCTTGGGAGTCACGATTCCCAAGGAACTAACAAAAAACTTCAAAAGTGAAAATTCTCTTGGCAACTTTGTAGTCGATGTTTTGCATCAGCTCTATCCCAAGTTTGATACTGTTTTATTAAATAACGGAACGTTTCGCACAAATTTATCGGCCGGTAACCTGACATTCAATGATATCTACGAAATCTTCCCTTTCGACTCTACTTTAATGGGAATGGAAGTGACGCAGGAGGAGTTTTTACGAATGATTCGCATTGGTGTTTCACCTATTGATGGGGGACTTTCCTGGAGCGCACTTCAGTTTCAATCCAGTGGATGCGATGTGAATTTAAAGTGGAATCAGGCTAAACCAGTCAGTGGTCAAACGATCAAAGTTCTCACGTCTGACTTTGTTGCTTCAGGCGGTGTCGGTTTTGATCGAATTCGTCCACTGCGAACTTTTCAAGTCGTGGAATATCCAAATTTGCGCGAGGCCTTGATTGCCGGTTTGAAAAAATATCCGCAGTACGTTGAAAGCTACAAACATCAGACCCGGCAAAAAGTAAAAGGCAAATGTTCACCTGAAAGTATCTAGACCTAAATGTAAAGCATTGAAATAACTAGTATTTGATAAAACTAGACCCAAGTTTCTGCTGTGTTATCATTTTTTCTCAGTTGCTTTTCATATTCTATCAAGCCTAAATTCAAAGTCTGCTTTGGGCTTCTTCGAAAACGCCCTTAAAAAAGCAAAAGTACCATTGACAACCCTGTTGCGTGGTGGCATTTACTCATAGCTTAATAACTCTCATTTGGAGGCTTTCATGTACGCCATAATTCAAACTGGTGGAAAACAATATCGAGTTCAACCTGGTGATCGATTAAAGGTTGAAAAAATAACAGACGCTTTGGGCGCTGAAGTTAAACTTACAGACGTTCTGATGATTGGTGGCGAAACAACTCATGTTGGTCAACCTCTCGTTAAAAATGCGATTGTTACGGTTGTTGTTACAAAACAAACTAAAGACAAAAAAGTAATCGTTTTCAAAAAGAAACGTCGTAAAGGTTACAGAAAATTTGCAACTCATCGTCAACCTTACACAGAACTTTTTGTGACTTCTATTACGACTCCTGATGGAAAAGTAACTAAAGCCGATACTTCGGCTCGCGTATTAGATGTAGATCAAATGCGTATTGACCGTGTTGAAGCAAAAGTTGCTGCTAAAAACGAAGTCAGAGAAGATAAAGGCAAAAGAGAAGAAAAAAAGGCCGCAAAAACAGTTGCTAAAAAAGTAGTTAAAAAAGCTGCCCCTAAGAAAACCGCTAAAAAAGTGGCTAAAAAGGGTGGACCTAAAAAGAAAACTGCTAAAAAGACTGCTAAAAAGGCATAATCATTTAACTTAATTTTAAACGGAGATAGTTATGGCAAGTAAAAAAGCCGGTGGTAGTACAAAGAATGGTCGCGATTCACAGAGTAAACGCTTAGGTGTAAAACGTTTTGGTGGAGAACATGTTCTTCCTGGAACTATCATTATTCGTCAACGTGGAACTCAATTCCACCTTGGAAACAATGTTAAAATGGGCCGTGACTTTACAATCTACTCAATTGTTGAAGGTTTAGTGAAATTCGAAAGATACACTAAGCTAAAATTCAAAGTGAGTGTTTATCCAAAAGCAGCTTAGTTTTAACTAAATTGTAATTTTTTTTTAAACGATAAAAAGGAGCCCATATTGGCTCCTTTTTTGTTATAGCTTACGTTTAATAATCGGAATTAGATCAAATGAAATTTATTGATGAAATCTCTATAGTTGTTGCGTCTGGACATGGCGGAAAAGGTAGCGTTAGCTTTCGCCGCGAATCTATGACCCCAAGGGGCGGACCTGACGGTGGCGATGGTGGCCGCGGCGGAGACCTTATTCTGAAAGTCGACAGGAATATCAATTCTTTGGTGGATTTCCGTCGAAATAAAAAATACGCAGCCGACGATGGTTCAAACGGAGCAGCCGCAAACTCTTTTGGTAAATCTGGCGATGATTTAGTATTGCCTGTTCCTGAAGGAACTTTAGTTAAAAACTTAGCCGGTGAAACATTAGTGGATATGACCAATATTCGCGAATACGTTTTACTAAAAGGTGGTCGTGGCGGAAAAGGAAATGCCTTTTTCAAAAATAGTGTTAATCAGGCCCCTGAACACGCCCAGCCCGGTGAAGATGGCGAAACTTTAGAAGTAACCCTAGAACTAAAATTGATCGCTGATGTGGGAATTATTGGATTTCCTAATGCCGGAAAATCTACTTTGATTTCCAGAATCTCTGCGGCGAAACCTAAAATTGCTGATTACCCGTTTACAACTCTAACGCCGAATTTAGGCGTCGTAAGAGCCGCTGACTTTAAATCTTTTGTGGTTGCAGATATCCCGGGGCTGGTAAAAGGCGCGCATCTAGGCATCGGGTTAGGTATTCAGTTTTTAAAACACATCGAACGTACCAAAATTTTTATTCACCTAATTGATGTTTCTGGTGCCAGTGCAAACACTCCGGCCGATGACTTCAAAGACATTAATTACGAAATTGAAATGTACGATCAAAATAACAAAGACAAAGAAGAATTTTTCCCATTAAACGAACGCGAACAAATTATTGTTTTTAACAAAATAGATACTTTGTCGGCTGACGATTTGGGTTGCAAAATGAACGAATTTGAAAAGAAAACGGGAATTAAACCATTGGCCATTTCGGCGGTTACTGGAAAAAACATCGAAAACCTAATCTTTAAAATTTCAGAAAAAATATTTATACAGGATCAAAAATGAAAATAGGAATTTTTGGAGGCAGTTTTAATCCTCCGCACATGGGTCACATCAATAGCATGCAAACGGTTTTGAAAAAAACAGGTTTGGATAAAATTTTGGTTATTCCGAATGCTCAAAATCCATTAAAACTTCAAATTGAAGGTGCTTCTGCAGAACACCGATTGGAAATGACTAAATTGGCTTTGGCTAATTGGAATGGACCTTTTGAAGTGGATGCCCGCGAAATCAAACGGGGCGGCAACTCTTATACTTATGAAACTTTAACTGAACTTAAAAAAGAAAACCCAAATGACCAATTGTTTTTGATTTTGGGCATGGATCCTCGGCCAAAAGGCCTTGGGCCCTCCGCACGGCACGCGGGCCGTGCGAGGTTGCGTC
>JAYVAZ010000003.1:0-2500 GCA_043750675.1 Pseudobdellovibrionaceae bacterium
GGTCAGCCCTGACCTCGCCGACACACTGGGACAACCGAGCGGGGAGACACATGGCTGAGCAGAGCGGGACGAACGGTCAGGTGACCGTCGTCAACCAAGGGACGTCGCTGATCTTCGCGGTTTGAATAAAAAAATCTCTCCAAATAAGTTCAGATAACCAGACCGCAGACTCTTTTTTTGCGATTGTAGCCAATTGCCGAATGCTGACGGTTCCAAAACGCAAATGCATTCCTAGCAGTGACGTTCCATTAAGGGCGGGAAAATCGCGATTTTCGGCATACTGTTTTAGAATTTTTTTATTGATATCAGTTGTCGGAAATTCAAAATCCGAATCAGTATATCCCAACATCTGCAGGTCAGGCATTTTTGGAGCTTTTACCTTTTTCACAAAACCGTTTACTTGTTTTTCTGAAGGATAGGACTTTAAATAAAACGGCGATAAAGTTTTTAACCACTTGTTTTTAAAAGGAGTATAAACAGTGTAAGGTTTATTCGCGTCGGTAAGGATTTCATATTTTTCAAAAATGACGTGATCTTTGAATGACTCAAAACCGATTCCTTTTTTTTGCACCGTTGTCGAGATTTCGGAATCACGTTCTATCGCGCTGGGCTCATAATCATGATTACAATAAATCGCCTGGACATTAAACTCTTCAATTATTTGAGCAATCACTTTTGCCGGTTTGCCATAGTACACAAATAAATCAGAACCCATCTGTTGCAGCTGTGCCTTTAACTGTTGCACTTGCCGATGGATGAATAATACTCTTTTATCAGATGGGTCGGAAAACCGACCTAAAATGTCAGCATCAAAAATAAAAACTGGCAGCACGGCCTTGTTCGATTTTAAAGCATGGTATAAACCAGCATTATCCGTAATACGTAAGTCGCGCCTAAACCAAAACATTACCGTTTTCATAACTTAGGATTATAGCGGCGAATTGGGAAATATCGATGACTTTTTATTATTTTAATATAAAAGAATGACTCTTATGGAAACAACACCTCCTTCGACCCAACAAAAGATTGAAAACTTGAAACGTTGGGCTCTGCTTATGCTGATCTACGCCGTTTTTGTTATTCTATGGGGCGCATGGGTTCGTATTTCCTCTTCAGGTGACGGCTGCGGTAACCATTGGCCCTTATGTAATGGGGAAGCTATCCCAGTGGGTGCCCATCAAAAAACCTGGGTAGAATGGTTTCATCGAATTTCTTCTGGGTTATTTGGGATATGTACTACCTATGTTTTTTTTCTAAGTACTAAACTATTTAGTTACCGACGAATTAAAGTTTCGGCCTGCCTCAGTTTAGCATTTATGATCTCCGAAGCGTTGCTGGGCGCTGTGCTAGTCAAAGCTAATTTAGTTGCTGATAATTCCAGCCTACTTAGGTTGGTTGTTATGGAACTACATTTTTTTAACAGTCTTTGCCTAGTCGCAAGTTTATTGTTTCTTTACGAATACAGTGGTCCGTTTTTAGTCTTTAAGAAAAATACCTTGATCATCGGTCATTTTAAAAAGACGCTAAAAAAAGTTATTTTGCCAGTTGCGGCTGCGTTGCTTTCAATTATTGCAACCGGCGTTGTTGCTGCCTTGGCCAATACTTTGTTCCCGGAAAATTCATTAGTGATGGCCCTGCAAAATGACTTTTTGGTAGAATCGCATTGGTTGGTAAAAGCGCGTATTATACATCCCACGATGGGTTTAATTGCCGGTTTGCTTTTAAGTGTTTTTCTTTGGATGTTTCAGACGCAATTAGGATTAGAACAAAAATTTGCTGCGGCTCGCACTAGGCAGTTTGTATTTCTGGTGTTTTTTACCGTCGGAGCCGGTTTGTTAACCTTGCTTTTGCATGCGCCGATCGCACTGAAACTGATTCATCTGACATTAATTTACGCATTATGGATTACTTTCCTACGTTGGCTTAATAGCCTAATAGTTTTAAATTAATTCACCGCTTTGAAACAAACCAAATAATAAAGTGATTTTTTCGTTGATGGAATTCATTTCTAGAATGGACTGCTGAATGTCTATATCGCTGACCGAATAGGAAACAATGTTTCCTATTACTTCTTCGGGCGTTTTTAAATTTTTCAAAAAAAGATTCTGATGATTTGGATCGGGAATGTGGCTCCGCACCCATTTGACCAAGTATTTTTGTAGTATCATGAAATTTTTATTGTGAGCATCATCGATATCGTGATTTTCAATTACGACTTCAGCGTCGCAAACGATGTAGGGGGTACCCCGGTCGACGACTTTTTTCAGCATTAGTTTCCCACGACCGTGCAAAAATATGATTAGGCTGCCATCTTTTTTACGTTCATGAATAAGAGGATTGCCAAAACCGGCGGTTTTATGGATATCTTTAAGTTCCTCACCCAAGACCGGTTCAATTTCGAACGCTTCTGAATCAACATGTCCAATAGCAATAAACTGCCCCGTTCTTACACAGTCTTCCACCATCTGAATATATCTTGGCTCAAAAATATGAAACGGCC
>JAYVAZ010000004.1:0-8615 GCA_043750675.1 Pseudobdellovibrionaceae bacterium
GTTAAAATACTGGTTCTAATGTCCGCTAGTGATGGGACATATAATCTAGTTGCAAATTTAGTTCTTCAAAGTCCTCAAACGAAAAAAGAGAGGTATCCAACCTCTCTTTTTTTATGACCTGATTAAGGACCATTAAATTTTTGAATGAATTATTATTCGTTGTCCGCGCCAGCTGATAAATCAGATTCGGCGTGACCTTCGGTTTGGTTCAAATATTTTCCTACATTTGCAACTGTCATTTTCTTGATAGACAAGATGCTCACTTTTTTCGGCGCACCTTTTTCACAAGGATCTTGGTCAACGGTTACATCCATACAAACATAAGGAGCTTGATTTCGAGCATTTACATCGCCCTTTTCAGACGCAATTTTAACTGCGGTCTGAGTAAATCGAGTAATCCAACCTTTTCTTGCAGGTGATATCGATTGAATCACGGCGACGGGATCAGTAACGGCTTCCTTTTGATCGCGATTACAATCGACGCGCATTCTATAGCCAGAACCTTCTTTTTCTTGTTGTCCGTAGTGCGAGCTAGGATTAAAAGTTAATCCACATAAGCTGACATCTGCAGCCTGAGAAAAAAGCGGCGAAAAAACCAATGCAAAGATAACCTGTTTTGAAAGTTTCATATTTAAAGACTCCTTGTTAGTTAATGTTCACGACATTAACTAGAGCAATCAAAGAGCCACTTTTTTCAAATCACAATGAGACAGTTTTGGCGTTAAAATACGTATATTGAGTTTGGGATTGATTATGTCAAATCCTTGTTTTCAATAGACTAAAACTTAGACATCGGAATTAGTGAGTTACAAACAGCATTTTATCTATCTCATTTATGTCTTTAAGAATTTGTATTACTGTAGGTTCAATTTCCCAATTAGGATGGAATTGAATGTAATTTTGCATTTGATCCAGCTTATTTTTGACCTCCTGATTGGGTAGACGAACCAATGCTTTTTTTAGGTCCAGTAAATAGTGGTTGGCCTTTCGCATGAAATCGCCGTAGTCAGGTTCGTGAATTGCCAAAATCTTTTCCGAAAATTTTTCTACATTCATATCCATAAACTCCCCTCATACAGATGAAAAAACGTTTAATAGCCACTAAGCGGCTTATAAGAGTTTACTTTCAACACTGATGCCAGGCATGGCAGCAGAAGACTTATAGTGGTGCCAGAGGATTAAAAATCGTGAACTTCCCAATTATTTTGAAGGGCATGTTCACGAAGATGGGTTTCTGTGGTGTAAAGTTCCTGTCCGGGAGCCGCGCTTCGTACCGCCACCTTCATTCGTGTAGCGCAATCGATCAAGGCGCGATCTCCCATTGAATTGCCAATGGCGAAGAAGGGTTTAATACCTTGAGTTTTTTTCATTAAGGCTTCTACTTTTCCTTCAAACCAAGTTACCGGCCCATTGGCAGTATCTGAAATAACTCCGTTAGCATCGACGGCCGTTTCCACACCAATTACATTTTCTGCGGGAAGATTAAAGTAGGTTGCGCCCGGTTGAATGGCCCACTTCACGCTTCCAGTAACAATAAAAATTTTAACTCCATTTTTTTTGAAAAATTCAATCAATTTGGCTTGTGCAGGAAAAACCGGAATGGGTTTTTGCTGTTCAAAACAATTTTCCGCCCATTGATTGACGGTTTTAATATGGGTTCCTTTGTGAATCTGGGCCAGCCAAAGCAATGCATAAATGGGATCTGTTTTTTCACGCATTTTTTTGTAGTGCTTCCAAGGGTCATTGGGTAATGACAACAATTTATTTTTGATTTGATATTGAAAATAGAGTTCACCTAGATCAAATTCCCACAGGGTTCCGTCCGCATCAAAGGCCGCCACTGGATGGGGATTTGTTATTAATTCTTCGTTCAGGGCCGACTCTATTTTTTGCCACAATTGTGAACTGAAATCTTTATGCTTCATAATTCTAAATTTTAAGGTCATACTTTAGGGCATGTCACTTACTTTTAGAATATTACAATTAGAAGATGCCGATAAAATCCTGCAGTTGGAAAAAGCATTGCTTGCAAAATTAAATGACGATCCGATGCTGGCGGAAATTGAATCCTGGACCAGCCCTTGGCGGCAGGAATCTTTAAATCATTACTTACCAACCGGATGGTGTTTTGGCGGATTTTCACGCGACGGTAATAATAATGAGGCTGAATTAAAATGTTATTTTATTGCGCAACCTTTGCTATTTTTGAACCGACAAACCCAGTCCTTGTGGGTAGAACACATCTATTACGAAAATCCCAAAGAAGGTTATGAAATTTTTGAAATTGCATGGAAATTGTCTCGTGAAAAACATTTTCAAAAAGTTTATTTTCCGGAATCAATCCAAAATTTAAATTTGGCAGGGGTAAAGGTAAGTCCCTGGGACCCCCAATACGTCGAAATTAAAACAACTAGGGTAAATTGAATGAAAAGTTTTTCGTTTTACGATCGAGAAAAAAACCTTCCAAAAATTGAAAATGAAATTTTTGATATTTTAATTATCGGTGGGGGAATTACCGGTGCAGGAGTTGCCCGGGATGCGGCCATGCGGGGAATGAAAGTATGTTTAGTTGAACAAAACGATTTTGCCAGTGGAACTAGCTCGCGTTCCAGTAAATTAATTCATGGAGGAATTCGCTATTTAGAGAACCGTGAATTTAAATTAGTTTTCGAAGCCTTATCGGAAAGAAAAATTTTATTTCAAATTGCTCCGCACTTAGTTCACCCCTTAAGATTTATGATTCCCATTTATAAAGAAAGCCGAGTCGGTTTTGGAATGATGGGATTGGGAATGTGGTTATATGACGCCCTTTCGATGTTTGATGCCCCAGAATTGCACGAAAGATTAAATTCTTCTGAATCAAAACAACGTGTGCGTTCAATAAACCAAACCGATCTATTAGGATCTTACGTTTACAGCGATGCCTATATGGATGATGATCGTTTAGTATTGGAAACATTACGGTCGGCGAACGAATTCGGTGCCTTGTGTTTTAACTACATCAAAGCCAATAAAAAACTCGAATCTAAACTGAATTCTAAAGACAGCGATAAAATTTATGAAGTTGAAGTCACTGATTCTTTGAATAAGAAAAATTATAAAATTAAGGCGAAACATATTGTGAGTTCCTTGGGTCCTTGGACCGATCAGGAGCTTCCGCATTTTGCCAATGATTGGAAAAAAATTCTAAGGCCGACTAAAGGAATTCATTTAACTTTTGAAAAAAGCCGGGTTCCATTGGAACAAGCCGTTGTTATGGGCGCTGAAAAAAGGATTGTTTTTGCTATTCCCAGACATGAAATGGTGATTATTGGTACAACAGATACGGACTTTAATGGAGACCCTGCCGAAGTTTTTTCTAACACGGAAGATATTGAATACCTTTTAGATGTCAGCAAGAAATACTTTCCTACTTTAAATCTAAAACGGGAAGACATCGTAGCCAGTTACAGCGGCGTCAGGCCCCTTGTTGACGACCGGTCATCTACGGAAGGGAAAACGAGTCGCGAGCATTACATCAAAACATTTGACCACCATCTGACAGTTGTTGCGGGTGGCAAGTACACTACGTACCGCTTGATGGCAGAACAAATTGTGAATGAAGTCCTTAAGCATAAAAATTTTGAAACGCGCGCTAAATATCTTCATTGTCCTACAAAAACAGCACTTAATCCGCTAATCAGCGAGGATTTCTTAAGTAATGTCGATGCAATTAAGAATGAAATCATGATCAAAAGTGCGCGTTTATCAGAAAGTGAATTGATTTGGTTATCCGAGCGCCATGGACAAGAAGCGATACGTATGTCTTCTAAATACCAAAATGATTTTAGCTACATACAAATGGAAGCTATGCATGCGATCCACCAAACCAGTTGTATATCCTTGGCCGATTTTTACCTACGCCGTGCTCCTTTGGTGTTGGCTCGTAAAGATCATGGCTTGTCTTTTTTGGGAGAAATCAAAAGTGTGTTCAAAAACGAACTTTCGCTAAGTTCTGCTGAATTACAAAATCAAGTAGACGTTTTGAATCGGACAATCAAAAAAGAAATGTCCTGGTAGAAATCAGCATTGGCATATTCTGAAGTCGCTTAGCGTTATTTGGCCTCTAAAAATAACTTAACTTCGCTAATTGACTACTGTTTTCCGCGTGCTTAGACTTATTAATAACCATTTTGCTACTAACAGAAAAAGAGAGAACATGGGTTTATTTGAAAAGATTTCGGAATATTTTTCAAACGATATCGCGATTGATTTGGGGACAGCAAATACACTTGTTTACGTTAGAGGCCAGGGAATTATCTTAGATGAGCCTTCTGTTGTTGCTGTTCAAAAAAATTATCGTGGATCACAGAATCGGGTTTTAGCTGTCGGTAAAGAAGCTAAAGAAATGTTGGGGCGTACTCCAGGCAGTATCGTTGCGATACGACCGATTAAAGACGGTGTTATTGCGGACTTTGAAGTTACGCAAAAGATGCTTGAATACTTTATCAAAAAAGCCATGGGTAATAAAAAAAGTGTTATTCGTCCTCGAATTATTATTTGCGTTCCTTATGGAATTACTCAGGTAGAAAAACGTGCAGTAAAAGAAGCGGCGCAATCAGCTGGTGCGCGCGAAGTTTACTTAATTGAAGAACCAATGGCAGCGGCAATCGGTGCTGGCCTTCCTATTACTGAGCCAAGTGGAAATATGGTTGTTGATATGGGTGGCGGTACGACAGGTGTTGCCGTGATCTCATTAGGCGGTATTGTCTATTGCAAATCAATTAAAGTGGCCGGCGATAAATTTGATGAAGCCATTGTAAATTACGTTCGTCGCCAATTTAATTTATTAATTGGGGAAAGAACTGCGGAAAATATTAAAATTCAAATAGGCAATGCTTATCCCTTTGAAGAAGAAAAAGTTATAGAAATTAAAGGCCGCGATTTAGTGGCCGGCGCTCCTAAAACAATCGAGATCACTTCATCACAGGTGAACGACGCTTTGATGGATCCTTTGTCGGAAGTTGTTGATGCCGTAAAAACGGCTCTTGAGAAAACTCCGCCTGAATTGGCCTCGGATATTGTTGATAACGGAATCGTATTAACTGGCGGCGGCGGATTGCTAGCAAATTTAGATGTGCTTTTGAGAGAACGAACAGGTCTTCCTGTTTCAATTGCGGAAGATCCATTAACTTGCGTTGTTATGGGTTCAGGTAGAGTTCTTGAAGAGCTTGATTTACTAAGACAGCTTACTGTTGAATAAGGTTTTCCATGTCTGATCAAGACGTCAAATCCATTGCATTGTTTTTCTTTTATGCGTGGCTTGACGATCAGAAGGCTACTAGAGCATCCAGTGAAGCTATTGAGTTCCTAAGAAATAAATTTAAATCTAAAGAAAAATTAGAAGGTCCAATCGCTGTTGTTATTGCGACCAAATACATTTGGGATAAACATAAGCACCTATGGTCACGTGGTAAACCCAACTATTCGGTAGATTCGGGTTGGATGATTCCGGATTTGTTAAATTTCTCTCCTTGGAAAGAGTTCCAAAAGTCTTCCTCAGAAGAAGAACTCATTTGTTTAATTTGGTCAAAAATTTTAAAATTTGAAGATGAGCAAATTGCAAATGGCTTAGGAATTTCCATCGGCACGGTAAGATATCGCGTTGGAAGAGGACTTCGAAAATTAGGTGCATTAGTTCAACCTAGCGGAAAAAAGGTAAGGATAGAAGAGCATGAGTAGGCTATATGTCTAACGGTGACGACATTCCCTTTTCAAAAAAAGGCGAGCGTGAAATCAGTCCGTTCATCGGGCAAGAGTTACTGTATGATTATATCACTTTGCAATTGGATCCCGAAAGATCCATCGCCGTTGAAAATTACGTAAAATCGAATAGATCAGCTCAGGTCGAAATTCAAAAAATAAATAATGGCCTGACCTATTGTGATTATTTGTCGGAAGTTGAGGTCTCTAGATCTCTTATTGATAATATTAAAATTCCAGTTGGTTATTTTCAGGTACTATTGCAAAAACTTAATTTTCAAAAATGGCCAATAGGATTAAAACTAGGTTTAGAGTCTTTACTGGTTTCCAGCGTTGTGATTTTGATTTCTATTTTTGTTCCTTGGAACAAAATCTTAAATATTCAGTTTTTCCAAAAGTCTGACGTCGTTGTTTCTGAAATTAATAGCCAATATTCAAAAGAGACAGTTGAAATAGAAATTCCCAAAAAAGAAGCTGAAAAAAACGAAAGCCAAACCACAGTAGTATTTGAAGACGAATCGGCGGGAAGTGGTGCAAAACCTATCCTGCCGGCACCAACAGCGGCAGCAGTTGCGGCGACGCCGCCTCAAACTGCTGTGCCTTCTCAAACCGTAACACCTTCTCCAGCGACTACTCCCGTAAAAGCGATTCCTACCTTAGCTGCTACCGCGGTGAAGGCAGTAGCAGCGGCGACTCCGGTTGCTGTTGAAAAAGACAAGAAGACTGGTGGCTTTTTATATCGTGGGGTCTTGAAAGTGGTTAATGCTCCTGCCAACAGCCCAAAATTAGTTCAAATTGTTAAGGACTTTGGTGGGCGCAAGGCCGGCGAAGTCGAACTGGGTTGGACAAAAGGTTCAGGTTCTTATTTTCACTTTACTATGCCCGAAGCAAAGTACGAACAACTTCAAGCTGCGTTCAAAGAGTACGGCGACCTTAATCTAATAAAAGAAAAACATGATCGGATTATGCCTGATGGAATTATTCGTTTAATCATCGACGTAGTAGAGTCTGATAAACCCAAGCAACCGGCAAAATTAGAACCAAAATCCCAGGAAGATAATCCCATACCAGCTCCCGAGGAAGCCTCTCCATGAGCGAACTAAAAAAACCAAATCGTTCGCTAAGAACTATTTTGATGATTTGGTTTCTTATATTCTCTATCGTGCCGTTGGCTTTTTTAACAGGCTATTCAATTAAGAATTATGAAAAAGCGATTGATAATGAATTGATGCAAAGACTAACTGGGAATGCCCGGGAAATCAGTGTGATCATGTCAGACTTCAAAAATACGTTAATTCAAAAACGTAACCGTTATTTTGAAGATACAAAGTTATTGGAGCTGATTTCAAAAAATCAGGTTGCTGGTTTGAAAAATTACTCCCAAGATTTAATTAAATCAGAACTGGCAAACACCCTTAACTTCTTCGATGCTAAGGGGCAGTTGGTAATTTCTGTGTTTAAAGATGCCGCCGGCAATGCTCGAGAATTTACTCCCGATAAACAGGCCAGCATTTTTCTCCCTGATGACACCTTAAAATCATTAAGTACTGTTGATGAAAAAATTTATATAGATTTTTCAGTAGAAAAAAAATTAACGCTCATTATTTTGACTAAGTTGATTTCCAAAAATAATAAGAAAATAGGTTTCATAGAACAAAGTCTGGAACTGGATAAAGAATTTTTTGCAAAACTAAAACAGAGGATGAAGTTAGAACTTTTAGTTCTTAAGAAAAATGGGGAAGTGGCCATTTCCTCGCATGAAGATTTTAATCTTTATAAGAAGGACTACTTTAACCAGCACGTTCAACCCGACAGCAATATTTTCTTTGATTTAAATATTCGCGATATTTCGTATGGATTTATTGTTTACCCAGTCAAATGGGGTGAAAGTGAATTCTATTTAGCTATCGGTGCATCTAAAACCGAATCTAAATCAGTTTTAAAGAAGGTCAATTATGCGTTTTATAGTGTGGTTGGCATTGTTATCATTTTACTTATAATTATGACTTTGATTATTTCCAACTTGGTTCTAAAACCTTTAAATGAGTTAGTCAAAGCCACCGAAAATATCCAAAACAAAGATACAATTACTGAGATTCCTATTAAAAGTGACACCGAAATCGGTTTGTTGACAGAAAGTTTCAACCGAATGAGCAAAAATGTTGTTCAGGCTCGATTGGATCTTAAGAAAAAAATCTTAGAATTGGAAAGCATTAATAAAGAGCTAATGGATACTCAAGCCAAACTAGTTCATTCTTCGAAAATGATCAGCCTAGGACAGTTGGTTGCCGGGGTTGCGCACGAGTTAAATAATCCAATCAGTTTTATTTTTAGCAATATTTCCCATTTAAGAGACTATGCGGAACGATTGGTTAAAATTATTGAATCGGATAAGAACTCAGAAATAATCGCTAAGAAGAAAACAGAACTAGAATTCGATTACATTTCAAAGGATCTTATTAAATTAATCGGATCTTGCGAAGAAGGGGCCAAGCGAACTCGGGATATTGTTGTTGGTCTTAGAAATTTCTCAAGGCTAGAAGAAGCCGTCGTTAAAGAGGCTGATTTGCAAGAAAGTATTGAAAATACTTTGCCAGGTGGCGTCGGTGCCGCGGGACGCGTCGATCGCGTCGAGGAACTGACCGCGGGTCACGCGGGAACTTCGGATCGGAAGGACTCGCAACCTGCGGTCGCGGGCGCTAGCCCACCGCGGTCATCGCGTACGACGGCGCGGTGACGGTGCGCGGCGACGGGCGCGGCCACAGCACGGTGTGCATTCCATAGTAGTGATGCAGCGCGCATGCGAGCGCGGTGGCGCTCGCCACCTCGCGCAGCACCGAACGGCCGCTGAAGAAGCCGATCTCTTCGACCGC
>JAYVAZ010000005.1:0-1798 GCA_043750675.1 Pseudobdellovibrionaceae bacterium
TTTTATTTCAATATTCCGACGGGGCTCTATTAAAGAAAAAATCTTTATCTTAGCTCTACTGGCATTGTTAAACTATATTTGTTAAGTCGTTTTACCCTAAAGTGACTATTTAAAAACTCACGAAAACCGAGCCATAAAAACCTATGCTATAACTTTTTGGAAAGAGAGGTAAAGTATGGATATAAAAAAAGTAACCAATCACAATCTAGATGTTAATTTAAGATTGCTTGTTAATAATGAGCGAGAAATCTTGAGCAAAATACTCATTCACATAGCTGAATTAGATAGACGAAAATTGTATTTAACCTATGGCTATGGCAGCCTCTTTGATTACCTCACAAACCGAATAGGGTATGCTAATGGATCAGCCCAACGGCGCATAGATGCGGCACGACTTTCTTATGATGCTCCTGTGGTTATTGAAAAACTAGAATCTGGGGAGCTGAATTTAGCCCAGGTGTCTTTGCTTCAAAAATCTATCAGGGAAGTTCAAGCGAGTTCAAAAGTAAAAGTTGAAGCTAAAGTAAAAGTTGAAGCTAAAGTAAAAGAAGGCCTAGTCGAACAATTATTAAATAAATCCTTTGCAGAATCTGAGGTACTTGTCTCTAAAGCATTAAATATTAAGCCTAAAGAATATTCTAAAACCAAACATCAAGAAGATGAATCCGTTAGGATGGAAGTTACATTCACCAAAGCTCAGTGGGCAAAATTAGTAAAAATGCGAGAGCTTTTATCGAATTCACTACCAAATGGTAGTAGCTGGGATCAGGTTTTAGAGTATGTTTCAGATAACGTGATAAAGCAGAAAGATAAAACGATACCTAAAGTGCTGAAAAAATCTAAATCAAACACTGCGATCGTAAGAAATCCCGCGCCAGTAAGCGGTCACGCACCTATAACAAGAGCCACGGCTGCAAGAAAATCCATTCCGCTGGCTACTCAACGCAATATCTACCAGCGCGATCAATGCTGCCAATACAAAGACAAGCATACTGGAAAGCGGTGCAATTCCCGATGGCGTCTTACCATAGATCATATCCGTCCGGTTTGGGACGGAGGCGGCAACGACGTAGAAAATTTAAGAGTCCTTTGCGCCTCCCACAATAGAACGACGTATCATCAGCAGGCCGGTTTATCGTAAAACTGAAATCAAAATAAATAAAAGTTCGACGGACTGGACTTGAAAAATAATTTGTCTGCGGGCCCATTCGTGACGAAGCCCTATAAATTATTGAACGCGGGCAGTTTTAAAACCCCTGAGCCAATCTATACAACGGGATATCCATTGTTATCACCTACTCAATTGAGTCCGTTGCCAATTTAATCGAAGACCTAATTAAATTTTTGGAAGCGGCCGGAATAGTTCCTTTAGTTCGGGAACCTGCATCGGATTCGCACCATAGGTAGAGATCCAAGTTTCTGGTGTTTCCATACACATGAATATTTTCCATTTTGGATCATTGGCCTTGAACCGTTGAACGACGGTTTGAAACATTTCTTGTCTTAAGCTTTGATCGTATCGCAGTTTGGCGCCTTCGCCTTGAAACATTTCGGCCCTAGTGATCAAACTATCCATGCCGAAACGTTCTTTCATAATATGGCGTTGTTCAGGCTGAAATCGCAATGCACCCACAGAGATGACTTGAACCTGATTCCAGGTAAAGTTCGCACATATTTGATCAACTAAATCCAGGTAATTTACTTTCCACTCAGGATGAAAAATCATTGGATCAATATGAAATGCGATAGGAAAACCTTTATTAACACATCTTTTAGCAGCTTGAATTCTTTGCGCTAA
>JAYVAZ010000006.1:0-7143 GCA_043750675.1 Pseudobdellovibrionaceae bacterium
AACAAATACAAATAGTACTCTTGTTAAAAAATATAAAGATGAGCCCAAGCGGAAATTCACTGCTGAAGAAAAAGATAAGCTTATCGTAGAGTACTCTCCATTGATTAAATTTATCGCGCAAAAAATCGCTGTGCGTTTACCTTCAAATATTGAATTAGATGATCTTATTTCTAGTGGTGTTATTGGATTAATGGATGCCATTGATAAATATGATCCGACCCGTGATAACAAATTTAAAACCTATGCAGAGTTTCGCATTCGCGGCGCTATTTTAGATGAATTGCGTGCGCAAGATTGGGTTCCCCGTTCAATCCGTGATAAATCGAAATTATTGGATAAAACAATGCATCTGTTAGAGTCTGAATTAAAGAGAATTCCAACGGACGAAGAAATTGCTGCCGCTTTACAAATGTCAGTAGATGAATTTCATGGTTTATTAAATCAAGTTCGCCCAGTTAGTTTGTTGTCTATTGATGAACATCAAACTTTTAGTAATGTTGATAAAAAATCAATCTTAAACATTTTGGAAAGCTGTAAATTAAATAATCCATTTAATCAGTTAAATGTTAAGACCGTTAAAGACGTTGTGACTCAAGCAATTGAAGAATTACCAGAAAGACAAAGATTAGTTCTTTCTTTGTATTACTATGAAGATTTAAATCTAAAAGAAATCGGAAAAGTATTACGAGTGACTGAATCGCGGGTGAGTCAATTGCATGCTCAAGCGGTTTCTAGATTAAGAAATAAATTGCAATTGACATTAGGTAGTGGCGAATTAGACGTAGCTTAATTTGTAGCTTCCTTTTAAGAATTACCTAGCTTTATTATATGTTTGGTAATTCCCTCTTCTTTTCTACTGAAATAGACCCGAACTTCCTGTTGAGCTGTCTAGCTCTGCGAGCTTTTCCGCTCAGCGAACACCGCGAACAGCCGCGCATCCATGCGCCGCGGAGGTCTATTTAAATAGAAAAGAAGAAGCCATTCCTAGCAAAAAAATGATCTCGAAAACTCTTAAAAGGAAACCACAAATTAAAAGCAAAGAGAAAATCAACTATCGAATAAACTAGACTATTTAATATAGTAAATTTTGTTTAAACTTAAACATAAACCTTAAGGAGAAAAAGCATGAAAAAAATGATTTTATTTTTACTAGTTTTAACATCAGTTGCCTTTGCAAAAGAAAAAGGGCGAAATCCTGCAACACAAGCAGGCTGTAACGTTAAAGCTCAGCAAGTAGCTATGGAAATTGCTAGAGCAAACGGAATTGCGGTTGATGCGGACGGTAAGGTGCAGTCAAGCTACTCGCAAAACAATCAGTTTACAGTGACTATCAATGAAACATTTAAAGTATTTGTATTTACTTCTAATTCAGAGTCCAGCTGTGCAGTTGAAACTATTGTTGTAGGGCACTAAATTTAAAGTAGGCTTCAACCAAGGCTAGTTATCTAACAACTAATCTTCGGTAGAAGAGAGAAAACGTTCCTTAATTTTCTTCAGTACCCGGGCCTCCATTTGACGGACGGCCTCGCGGGTAGTTCCATATTTTTCGCCAATTTCTTGAAGCGTCAGCGGCTCGTCTGCTAGGATTCTTTCTTCCAGAATTATCATTTCCTTTTCGTTCAGTTCGGGACGTAACTCTTCGATTTTAGACTTTAATAAACTTAATTGCTCACGGTTATCGATTTGTTCATCAATATTCGGTTCGTACACGCCGGTTTGTAAATCCAACAATGTTGCGCCACCTTCGTCATCTAAAGGGCGGTTCAGACTGATATCTTTGCCAGACATTCTTTGCGCCATAAATTTAACTTCGTCTTCAGGTATATCCAATTTTTTGCTAATGGCTTTGATACTACTTTCATTTTCTAACAATTTATCAAGTTCTTCTTTTTCGCGCTTTAATTGGTAAAAAAGTTTTTTCTGATTTTGGGTTGTCCCGATTTTTACTAAAGAATACTGTTTCATCAAGTATTCTTGGATATGACCACGAATCCACCAAACGGCGTATGTGATTAATCGAACATTTTTATAAGGATTGAATTCACGTACAGCGTGCATTAACCCCATATTGCCTTCTTGGACTAGGTCAATTAATTTGGCGCTAAAACGTGAATACTCTGCGGCTACTTTAACGACAAATCTTAAATTTGAAGTAACTAACATCTGCGCCGCTTTTGGATCTTTGGTTTCGTAATATTTTTTTGCAATTTCTAATTCTTGTTCTCTGGTCAAAAGTGGATACTTTCGAACTTCGGCCATGTAAACACTCAGAGGATCAGCAACCGTTAACGATTTTTCCGATTGGGTTGCGGGTAGTTTATTGGCTTTTTTATTAACGGGTGCGCGCACTTCTTCTTGAATAAATCCATCCGACTCGCTGTCAGCCAAATTTTCATAGGGAGCTTCAATAGGAGTATCATCACCCTGGGAATCCGCATCTTTTAGAAATGGATCTTCATCTTGGGAAACAATTTCGGCCACAACTTTTTTAGCCAGCGATTGGGCTGGCTTCTTAGTTGAAGAAGATTTTTCTTTAAGGGCAGTGGGTTTCTTTTTTGCCGTTAATGAAGTAGGGACCTTTTTTTTTGCCATAGTTAATTATTCACTGATCTTTCGTTACATTTCCGTCGTCACAGTTAAGCTAAATATTTATCAAGTTTTTTCTGAATTGTCTCTTGAACTTTTCCCTTAAGTGGAGTCATTATGAACGGAATTTCGATAGTTATATCCAATTTGGAACCAGTATTAACTGCCGTTACTTTAAAATCGGCACTAATAACGCTACCCTTAACTTTTCCGCTCATTTCTTGGTCGTTTAATTGGCATTTGATATTTGAATCAAAGCGTCGAATATCAGCATCGTTCTCAAAGAATTTCTTTATCATTGAAAAAACATCCTTAGAGCTTTTAGTCGTGGTGTGATTAAAGTTTAATTTAGGCATCGTTTTCCTTCCTGAAGTCCATTGCGGTCAAAAGTAGAGGCTTATTTATGGATTATATTAGTAGAACTTTTTTGACGCAATATACTTCCTGTGTCAGTATCAACGGAATAAGCACCCCCCTAATAAATTGGATAAATCTATGAACAAGTTTGTGTCAAAAGTTAAGAGAACTCACTATTGTGGGCAATTAAATGCTAGTCATATCGGGCAAAAAGTGATTTTGATGGGCTGGGTTGATACTCGCCGCGATCATGGTAGTTTGGTGTTTATCGATTTACGTGACCGAGAAGGCATATTACAGGTGGTTTTGGACCCTAAAAAAGAGGGTACTACTTCGGCTAAAGAATTTCGTGGCGAATATGTTGTTGCCGTAGAAGGAGTAGTCAAAGCGCGTCCGGATGGAATGAAAAATACAAAAATAAAAACCGGTGAAGTTGAGGTTGAAGCGATTCGATCGGAAATTTTGAACGAGGCAGCGACGCCACCGTTCCAGGTCAGCGATCCTAATGTTGGGGAAAATTTACGTTTGAAGTATCGTTATTTGGATTTGCGTTCGCCACGATTGCAAAATCATATGATGATTCGGCATAAGGTGGCGATGTTAGTTCGCCAGTTTTTATCAAGTAATGGTTTTCTAGAAATTGAAACGCCTATATTATTTAAATCCACTCCGGAAGGCGCGCGTGACTATTTAGTCCCTTCACGGGTTAACCCTGGAAATTTTTATGCACTTCCTCAGTCGCCACAAATATTAAAACAATTATTGATGGTTTCTGGATACGATCGATACTTTCAAATTGCTCGCTGTTTCCGTGACGAGGATTTACGTGCCGATAGACAACCTGAATTTTCCCAGATCGATATGGAAATGTCTTTTATAGATGTCGAAGATATTATCGAGATCAATGAAAAAATGTTAAAGATGATTTGGAAAGAAATCAAAGGCATTGATGTCGCTGATGTTCCTAGAATGAGTTACCAACAAGCCATGGATAAATACGGATCCGACAAACCAGACACCCGTTTTGGGATGGAGATCCAGGATTTATCGAAGTTATTGCCCAATAGTGGATTTAAAGTTTTTGATGACGCATTATCAAGAGGCGGAATCGTACGTGGGCTTTGTGTTCCGGGCGGATCTAAATTCAGCCGCGGCCAGTTTGATAAGTTGACTGAAATGTCCAAGAAAAGCGGTGCTAAAGGGTTAATTTGGCTAAAACAAGAGGCTGACGGCTCTATTGCTTCGCCAATTTCCAAATTCTTTACGCCAGAAAAGCTAAAAGAAATATTTAAAACTTTGGGCTGCACGGCAAATGATTGTGGTCTTATTGTCGCGGATGATTTTGATCCTGCTTGCGCGGCTTTATCTACGATGCGATTAAGTTTGGGACGCGAATTGGGTCTAATCGATTTCACTAAATATAATTTTCTATGGGTCGTTGATTTCCCATTGCTAGAATATTCTCCTGTCGATAAAAGATGGGTTTCAAGACATCATCCCTTTACTTCGCCAGCGGACGAATTCTTCGATGACATGATCAAGAATAACGAAAAAGCTTACCCTCATATGTTAGCGAAGGCTTACGATTTAGTTTGCAATGGCTATGAGATGGGTGGCGGGTCAATTCGTATCTACCGAAATGAAATCCAGCAAGCGATCTTCCGTTTATTAGGTTTCACTGAAGAAGAAGCAAAACATAAATTTGGTTTTTTCCTGGAAGCCTTAAAATATGGAACACCACCGCATGGTGGAATTGCTTGGGGTATGGATCGTTTGGTTATGCTGTTAACTCAAACCGAAGCGATTCGTGAAGTTATTGCCTTTCCTAAGACCGCTCAGGCAAGTTGTTTGATGTCTGATTGTCCAAGTACGGTAAGTCGGGATCAGCTGAATGAAGTGGGGATAAAACTGACTGCCTCTGCCGAAAAAGCATTGGAAGATAAAAATCAAAGATAATTTTTTTGTTATCACCGGCGCTCCTGGCGTCGGTAAAACCACCTTGGTTAATGAACTTCGAAGGACGGGGTTGGTCTGTGTAGACGAACCAGCCCGCCGGATATTGGCCGAACAAAGGGCTATTGCCGGTTCAGGCGTTCCGGAAAAGGACCCCCAACTGTTTACCGAACTTTTGATGGCCCATTCAATTAAAAGTTATAATGAAAATGCTAAACGAACAGAAGTTGTTTTTTTCGATCGCGGGGTTGTCGATTCTATCGGCTATACAAGGTTATTTGGAATTCCATCCCAACCTTTTGAATTTGAAGCGAAAAAATATCGATATAATCAAAAAGTTTTCGTACTTTCACCGTGGGAAAAAATTTACACCACCGATGAAGAGCGAAAAATGAATTTCGAAGATACAGTTAAATTTCATCAGCTGATTTTGTCGGCCTATAAAAATTTAAGTTATGATTTTATTTTTCTTCCAGAAGATTCAGTAGAAGTCCGACTGCAAATGATTTTGGACTTATTGTAAATAATCTGATTGAAGCCAGCTAAACCAAAGTCTTGTTTCTTTTTATTTTCTCAAGTTGAAACGGTTTTTGCCGATATTAGTATTAACTCTCAACACACATGGAGGTGTGTATGGAAAAACTAAGTAGTATTTTGCCTTCGAATGCGCGGGTCAAAGCTGTGGATCTAAAAGATTCACATCCAGTTAGGCCAGGTGTACCGACGTTCGGCAGACCCGTAGGAAGAAATACTGTTACGGACCGAGTTTCTATCTCTGGATTGTCGCAAGAACAATCTGCAGCAGATACTTTGCTCTACCGAAATCCAAAAGAAGCCGCCCGGGCCAAAATCGTTTCTGATATGTCTAAAAAATTCTTTGAAACAAAAATTAAAGAATATGAAAAACCGGAAACTCTTTCTGAAGACGTTATGAAGTCCAGTTTAACTGATCTGGCAATAGATCAAAACGAACTGCCTTCACCTAAATCGGAATCCTCGGAAGTTGAATAGTTTAGGTTCTTTGAAAAGTAAAATCTAACAAAAAGCCAGTATCTTCCAGTGAAGATAGCTGGCTTATTTCTTTTATGCGCCTTTCACCCTTTTTTGTTTTCTCGATGACAATAATAGAATCCAAACTTAATTTTATTAAAGTTCTAATGGCCTGAATCGACCAAAATGGCGCACCCATCTGAATCAACATTTCCAATCGGATCAAAGCCTGTTTTGAACTATTTGCATGAATCGTAGATAAACTGCCATCGTGCCCGCTAGAGATGGCCAAAAGCAGATCTTTGGCTTCGACCGAACGAACTTCACCGACAACAATTCGATCTGGTCGTAATCGCAAGCTAGTTTTTAATAAGTCATGAAGATTAACTTCTTTGTAGATTCCGTTTGGATCTTTTTTGCTAATAAGTTTAATGGAACTGGGATTTGGAATTTTAAGTTCGTCCGTATCTTCAATTAGTACACAGCGTTCATTTTCAGGAAGTTGCGCCAAACAGGCGTTTAGAAAACTAGTCTTTCCGCTTCCGGTCGAACCCACAATCAAAATATTTTTGCGTTTTTCTATTAAATTTTTTATGTGTGATGCCGTTTCATTGTCTAAAAACCCTAGTTCTAATAGCCGTTCGATAGTCCACTTTGACGGCTCCATTTTTCGTAAACAAAGAATGTCGTTTGTTTTTGTTATATGTCGGGAAACCGCCTGCAACCTGAAGCCTCTCCAGGTGGCCTGAGCGAAGGGACTTTCCATGGACAGAACGGACTGTGATTCATGCAAAATTCTATCGACTATATTTTGAAATGAATAAGCGCTCAAAAACTGATCAACATGTTTTTTAACCGATCCGTTTTGTTCGATCCAGATTTCTTCGGCAGAATTGACGATTATCTCTTGGACCTCTTGGTTGATAAGAAAATCCAACGGGCCATAGCCTTCAAGTTCGGCGTGTAGGCGAGTTTGTAGCTCCGCTGATAGCTTTTTAGTGGTTTCCGCAACCAGGTGATTTTTTTTAACCTCAAAAAGTTGAGGTTGATTGAACGATAGGGTTTCATTCGCCGTTTTGTTCAGTTGGAAAATACTACCTTCTAACTTTTGGTAAATTTCTTGAAGCATTTTCAATCGCCTCCATTTACAACTTCTGGAGTCACAAAAATAATCAGTTCAGAACGGTTCTCCATAAAATCTTTCGAGGAAAATAGTGAACTTAAAACCGGGATTTGGCTGAGTAGGGGAAGGCCTTC
>JAYVAZ010000007.1:0-7234 GCA_043750675.1 Pseudobdellovibrionaceae bacterium
AGCGATCAAAGATTTTTTTTCTTTTTTCCACAAATGATTCCAGACGTTTGATTTGGCTGATACCAAGTCCTGCCTGAAGATCTGTCATACGAAAGTTGAATCCAATTTCCAACTGCTCATAATACCACGCTCCCGGATAGGGCTTGGCCTGCATTCTCTCAGGCACACGAGTGATCCCTAATGTTCGCAACTCTCTAAGACGTTTATAAAGTTTTTCGTCATTGGTCAAAATCATGCCACCTTCGCCCGTGGTAATATTTTTGACCGGATGAAAGCTGAAAATGGTCATCGAAGAAAAGTTTCCGGACCCAATTTTTTGACCTTTGTAGATCGATCCTATGGCATGAGCAGCATCCTCAATAATTTTGAAACCAAACTCTTTTGATAGAGCTGCGATCTTTTCTAGTTCGCAAGGCTGCCCTGCGAAGTGTACGGGAATAACAATTTTTGGAAGCTTGTCCTTCGGAGTGCTGCGAAGTTTTGTCTCGAGGGCTTCGACAGATAAATTCAGTGAGTTTGGATCGATATCGACAAAGTCAGCTTTAGCGCCACAATGGTCCGCGCAGTTCGCCGAAGCGACAAATGTGTTCGGAGTCGTCCATAAATAGTCACCAGGGCCCAAATCGAGAGCCTTGCAAGCAAGATGGAGGGCCGCCGTTGCATTTGATACCGCAACTCCATATTTCGCTCCGGCATAATCACAAACGACTTTTTCAAACTGATCGATGGTTGGACCTGTGGTGAGATAATCAGATTTTAAAATCCCGATCACCACAGCAATATCATCCTCGCTTATTTGCTGTCGCCCGTACGGTATATTTCTAGAGCTCATATTCCATCAAGCATCGTTTGAATTTGGGATGGCGTCATCCAAAATGGATTATTATCAGAAGCGTAAGAAAAGTCCTCGTGGACCGGCGTGCCGCCGCCCTGTCTGGCATTTTCTGAATTCCACCATTTAAATTGCGGCTGAATCACATAATATTTTTCGAACTCGAGCGTATTACGTGACTCCTCTTGAGGTATCATAACTTCGTGAAGTTTTTCACCGGGGCGGATGCCAATCGTTTCAAGTTCGCATTCTGGGGCCATAACCTTCGCAAGATCGACAACTTTCATGCTTGGGATTTTCGGTATAAAAATTTCGCCTCCTGCCATTCGCTCGAAATTGTCGATGACGAACTGCACACCCTCGTCGAGAGTTATCCAGAAGCGGGTCATCCGCGGATCGGTGATCGGAAGTTTTCGATTGCCCTTAGCAAGAATATTAGCAAAGAAAGGAATTACACTTCCTCGACTTCCGACAACGTTGCCGTAACGAACCACGCTGAATCTAGTTTCTGTGGTTCCGCTCAAGTTATTCGAGGCTATAAACGCTCGGTCTGATGCAAGCTTGGTTGCGCCGTATAGGTTAATAGGATTGGCAGCCTTATCGGTTGATAGTGCGATTACTTTCTTAACGCGATTGTAAATAGCGGCATGAATAACGTTTTCGGCCCCCATTATATTGGTTTTTATGCACTCAAATGGATTGTATTCAGCAGCTGGAACTTGCTTTAAGGCAGCTGCGTGAACTACATAATCGATATCGCGCATCGCCATTTTCAGACGTTCGGCGTCGCGAACATCACCAATGAAATAGCGAAGCTGAGGGTACTCTTTCTCAGGGAACTCTTGCTGCATATCGAATTGCTTTAATTCGTCTCGGCTGAAGATGACAAGCCGTCGAGGTTTATAGTTAGCTAGAAGACGACGGATAAAGCACTTGCCAAAGGAACCCGTTCCGCCCGTTACGAGAATCGACTTATTTGTGAACATTGATATCTCCTGAAGGAATCTTCTACCAAACCTTAAACTCGAATGAAAGCTGGGGTTTGATGGTTTGAGGCTTTAGAGGTAGAAGTATTACTGAACCTGGAGGTCAAATCGTGAACTTGGAGATTAAAATTGGTTCCTGCTCGGTTGGACCCGGATTCGCTCCGTTTATCATTGCGGAAATGTCAGGCAACCACAATCAGTCGATTGACAGAGCCTTCGAATTGGTCGATGCAGCGGCTAAAGCCGGCGCACACGCAGTCAAATTACAAACCTACACGGCAGACACTATGACGTTAAATCTGCGCTCGAAGGGGTTTGTTATCGAGGATCCAAAAAGCCTTTGGAACGGCCGTACGCTTTATGATTTATATCAGGAGGCTCATACGCCGTGGGAATGGCATAAGCCGATTATGGACAGATGTCGCAAGCTCGGCATGGAAATTTTTAGTACACCGTTTGACGAGACTGCCGTCGATTTTTTGCAGTCACTAGGAGTTTCGGCCTACAAAATCGCGTCATTCGAAAACACTGATTTGCGCTTAATAAAAAAGGTCGCCTCGACCGGCAAGCCTATGATCATATCAACCGGCATGGCGACGGTTTCGGAGATTGATGAGGCAGTACGAGCAGCGCAGCAGGGCGGGAATAAAGATTTAGTTTTATTGAAATGTACGAGCACCTACCCAGCCTCTCCCATAAACACCAATGTGCGAACAATACCTCACATGCGTGACCTCTTTCGCTGCCAAATCGGCTTATCCGATCACACCATGGGTATTGGAGCATCCGTGGCTGCTGTTGCGATGGGCGCTACAATTATTGAGAAACATTTTACTTTGCGTCGATCAGATGGCGGACCGGACTCTGCATTCTCGTTAGAGCCTCAAGAGTTAACTTCGTTGGTGGTTGAGACTGAACGCGCCTGGCAAGCAATGGGCGGCGTAACTTATGGCTGTTCTGAAGTCGAAAAAAATTCATTGCAGTTCAGGCGCTCGCTTTATATTTCTCGAGATCTGAAAAAAGGCGATCAGATTAGTTCTGAGAATATAAAAGCAGTTCGTCCTGGCTTTGGCTTACAAACGAAATTTTATGATCAATTAATCGGAAAAATCATAAAAGTAGACACTGTGGCCGGAACTCCTTTGAGCTGGGATATTCTTTACTAGGAGAACTGGTGCAGGCAGATGTGGTATTTCGTGTAGATGCTGGAGGACCATGCGGCCTGGGGCATCTCTCTAGATGCAAAGCGTTAGCCGCAGAGCTAATTCGGACTGGCTGCTCTGTCTGTTTCGTCTGTAGAGATCGAAACGGCTTGGACGCTTCTTTGTTAACCTCATTCCAATATTCAATTTTACCGTTAGCGAAATCCCAATCCGAGTGGCTCACAACTACAACAGAGGCCGATTTTAAAGAATTTTCTTCGGTAGTTTCTAGTCGAATTGTAGTGGTAGATCACTATGGGATCGGTTCGGATTGGCACGATAGCGCTCGCGAAAAAAACTACAAGGTCGTCGTCGTTGATGATTTACGAAACAGAAAAGTTGCTGCCGATCTTGTCATCGATTACCAGCTGGATGCAACTGATGAACAGTGGCAAAAATTAAACAAAATTAAATCAGGAAGACATTTGTTGGGGCCTAATTTCGCGCTTATTAACCCACAGTTTTCAGTCGCGACACCAGATATACAAAATAATAAAATGGCCCTGGTTTACTTGGGCTCTGCTGACTCCTCTCTACTGGAGAGGTTAGCCCTCGCCGTGTTGAATTCTGTAATACCTGCGAAATTAGTGACGGTAATTACAGGATCAGATCAAACAGCAATGGAGTTGCGAGGCAAACGGCCCGAATTTTCAAAAATTATCGGTGCCGTGCCCACTTTAATTCCATATTACGAACAAAGTCGGATGATCTTCGGAGCAAGCGGCGTATCTAGTATGGAGCGATTAGCAATTGGGGTGCCTTCGGTCTCTTTCGTTGTTGCTGACAATCAGCTAGCGGTTGCTGCAAATCTGGAGAGTCGTAATCTGGTGCTCCAGTCCCTCGATTTAAGAACCTGCACAGATGCGGAACTCGAGCTAACAATTAAGAATGCATGGGAAACATCAGATTCCTCGTTGGTCGAAATCGCTGCGCTTGGGAAGAATGTATGTGACGGCAAAGGTTCTACTCGAGCGGCTGCAATAATAAAGGAAATGCTGTGATAACGTGTCGACAAATGACAATGAGTGACTTGGCCCTGGTATTTACCTGGAGAAATGACCTGCGCGTTTATAAACACTTTTTTAAGTCTTCACCAGTCGACATCGATGAACATCAAAAATGGTTCAAAAGAATAATCAATACACCGACCGTTCTTTTTTTAATGGCCGAACATAACGGAGCACCTTGTGGAACGGTCCGTTTTGATTCTATACAAAATGACTGCGTCGAGATCGGAATTTACTTAGCCCCCGAATTTCATGGCAGAGGCTTGTCTTCTGAACTCTTAAAAAGCGGTGAAACTTATCTTAAAAGTACCTGGCCACACGTTAAAAAAATTATCGCTCGAGTTCGCGAGGAAAATGCCCCATCCTTAAAAATGTTCGCTAACGGAAATTACATCGGAAATAATTCGGTTTTAGAAAAAAAATTTTAGGCCTTTTGCCTAACATCGGCATTTATATCGGTGATTTCTTTGTGCTCTCGAAGAAATTTAAAAAGTGCTTCATCCGTGTTTGCGTCAACGTCGAATTTTTCAAAAAGTGTTTCAAACATTTTAAAGTCTTCGCTGGTATCCAGCGTGAGTCTTAAATCGGAATCATCTGAAGCCTTCTCTAATTGAACAATTTCAACCGCCTGATTTTCTTTAGAATAGAACCAAGGCGTTACGTGTTCTCGATCATACGGTAACGTCGCAAAGCGATAAGCTTTGTCGAGTAACTCCATAGAGAAAATCTCGAAATCAAAACCGCGCGGATAAGTTCGCTTAAGAGTATTCGAACAAAATGTCAGATTATTTCGGTTCGATTTGTTGAACATTTCGACGCCGGCAACAATGACATCCGCTGAAATGACGGGGCAATCTGAAGTCACCCGAATGACTACGTCAGCTTTATTCTCCATCGCAGTTTTGTGAAAACGGCTCAGCACATCTACGAGTGACCCTTTGGTTGCGGGAACATGAAGTGACTGAGCTTCCTGAATTATAAGCGAACTTTCTGGCTCATCTGTAGTCGCTACGGCAACCGCAAGTCCCGTCTTTTTTAGGCGTATTAAATGACGAGCCAGTATAGATTTTCCCTGCAGGATCTTAAGAACTTTTTTAGGTAACCGGCTGCTACTAATTCGCGCCTGCGTTATGATTAAGATCTTGGCCATTGATACCCGCAATTAGATAAGTTACTCGTTTACAAGATTCAGGGAAACCTTATGAAATATTGCAACAAATGTCTAATGCCGTCGACGCGGCCAGAACAGGTTTTCGATAAAGAAGGCGTGTGTGATGCATGCCGGTCGGTTGCTCTAAAAAATCAAATAGACTGGACTGAAAGAGAGCGAGAGTTCAAAACTCTTTTAGAAAAATATCGAGGAGATGGGTCTAAATACGACTGTATTATTCCTGTTTCAGGTGGGAAAGATTCGGTTTATCAGGCGATTACCATGCGCGACCGTTTTGGAATGAACCCTCTCTGTGTAAATCACATTCCTTGCGAAATCACCGAAGTTGGTGCTGCGAATGTAACCTTCTTACGCGATTTAGGTTTTGACGTTATTCAAGTCGGGGCAAATCGCAAAGCTTACCGTGAAATGGTGCGCGTCGGATTTTTTAAACTTGGCGATTGCTGCTGGCCCGAACATATCGGCATATTTACAGCACCTATTCGACTAGCCGTTCAATTTAGAGTGCCATTAGTCATCTGGGGTGAAAATAGTCAGTTTGAATACGGTGGTCCTGCAACCAAAAAGGAAAACAACTTTTTAGATCGTAACTGGTTAGAACAGTTTCAAATGCTCGGACACAGAATCGAAGATGTTGTGCATGATGGTATTAAACTTAACGATATTAAGACATTTCATTACCCATCCGATGAAATTATTCGCGAAGTCGGAGTAACAGGGTTATTTTTGGGCTACTTTATAAAGTGGGATACGAAAATAAATATAGAGAGCTCTCTTCGTCTTGGATGGCATGCGAATCCTGACGGACCGGTTGAGAACGCTTGGAATGCCTACGAAAATCTAGATTGTAAGTGGATCGGCGGACTCCACGACTATATGAAGTTCATCAAATATGGGTATTCGCGAGCAACTGATCAGCTTTGTATTGAAATTCGGCATGGGCGAATGACAAGAAACCAAGCTATCGACGAATTGGCAAATAGCACCGAAGGCAAAGTGCCCTGGAAGTACGCTCCGGATTTTATGAGGTACTTAGGCATATCTATGGATGAGTTTATTGGGAATTTGGATCGATTTACAAATCGTAAAATTTTTCGTGTTGATTCAAGCGGGACCGTTTTAAAAGATGAGAATGGAAATTTAATTCGAAAGTTTTTCCCAGAAAAATCATGATTGCAGTAGTGAACTTAGGAATCAGTAATACGGGAAGCGTTTGTAAAGCATTAACATTTATTGGTGCTAAATATAAATTAGTTGATACTCCAGAAGAATTGAATTCGGCAAAAAAAGTTCTTTTGCCAGGAGTTGGAAATTTCCATACGGGCATGCAGGCATTAAAAAGTAAAAATTTGATTGAAGTACTTCGAAAAAAAAGTTTAAGGGACAAGGTTCCATTCTTCGGGGTTTGCCTGGGAATGCAGCTGATGTTTGATTTTGGTGAAGAAGGCGGCGGCACCGAAGGGCTCGCACTTATCAAAGGTAACGTAATAAAACTTAAAGTCGATCGGGACAAATTTACCGTGCCTCATATCGGTTGGAATGACGTGCAGGCCAATGGCATGAAGATGTTCAACGAGATTGCTCCCGATTCTTGTTTTTATTTCGTTCATAGTTTTGAAGCTGATTGCACTGATCCATTGGCGAGGGTGGCGTCGGTTGAATATGGTAATCATTCTATTGTAGCAGCGGTGGAAAAGGGTTCTATTTGGGCCGCACAATTTCACCCTGAGCGAAGTCAGAAGGTCGGTTTACAAATTTTAAAAAATTTTTCGGAGTTACCGTGCTGAGAACACGTGTTATTCCAGTCGTACTGATCGACGGCTATTCGGTTGTAAAGACTATTAATTTCGATGAGCGTCGCAACCTGGGTAATCCCATTACGATTGCGCGCATTTATAACACCCGAAACGTGGATGAATTAATACTGTTGGATATCGATGCAAGCAAACAGGATCGATCGATCGACCTTTTCACCATCGAGGACATAGCTTCGGAATGCTTTATGCCGTTAACTATTGGCGGCGGATTAAGAACCA
>JAYVAZ010000008.1:0-3191 GCA_043750675.1 Pseudobdellovibrionaceae bacterium
TATAAATTAAGAGCTGACTTAAACAGCAGTTCTGTCGTAATCTGGTGGGTCAATCCACCGAACAGGGTGGGTCAGTTCACCCGAATCGCGCAGCGATAACACAATTGGCCTGATTGATATCAGGCCGGTTTTGATTTACGACAAAATAAATATTTGGGAACTTTACTGAATGTTAAATCAACTCCGCGGCATTTACTGATGACTCCAGACCAAAAAAAATTAATCGTTTCAAGTAATGTCAGCGGCTTTATCACAACTTTTGATTTAAATATTTTACTTAACGATTTAATTAAAGCCGATGGCAAACGAATTCAAGGAACAGCCGGAAAAGAAGTTTCGGTAGGCCTTGGAGCACCCACAATCGAAGTTGAACCCCAAGGGCGCTACGTCTATGCCGCCATCAACAACGACGTCAAAGTCGTCGCCATCAGTTTAGAAACAATGAAAGTGGTATCAGAAGTCAAAGTGGATCCATTTGCGCGATTCGGGTGAACTGACCCACCCTGTTCGGTGGATTGACCCACCAGATTACGACAGAACTGCTGTTTAAGTCAGCTCTTAATTTATAGCAAGATTTTTTCCTTTGGGCAGATTTAATGCTGCTAATTTTTCACGGTACGACGGACCAATAAGTTGTATTTTTTGGCTTGGATTTTTTAACCGGTCGACAATCGCTTCAGCGATCACTGGGTCTTCAAATAATTTATACCAGCCTTGTGGATCAACTTGTGACGTAACTATCACGGGACCTTTTTTTACTCTTGCTTCTAACAACTCAACTAAAACATTCGCTTCTTCGTGCGTGTAATTTCTTAAACCAAAATCATCCATTATTAATACTTGTGTCTGATTTAATTTATTTAAATATCCTAAAAGTTTTCCGGCAGATTTTGCAACAATCACTTCTTCAAACATCAATGTCATTGGCAAAAACATCACAGATAAATTTGCTTCGCAGATTTTTCTTCCAAGCGATATTGCTAAATGTGTTTTTCCGGCGCCAGTTTTTCCAAGCAAAAGCAAATTTGTTTTCTGATGGATAAACTGCAGCTGCATCAGATCCTTGATTTTTGGTTTCGTTAACCCGCGGTCATAACTTAAATCCATATCCACAAGATCCGCTTGATGTCTAAACTTTGCCCGTTTCGTAAGAGATTTTGATAGCCGATCTTTTCGATAATTTTTTTCATCCTGCAAAAGTAAATTTAAAAACTCTAGCGGGTGAAGTCCACTTTTGACAGCTTCGCTCGAGCGGGATTCAAAATTTTGATGCATTCCGATTAGTCGCATCTCGTAAACGAGTTGCCGTACTTGTTCATTCATACTATTTCCTTTATTTTATTGTTGTTGGTTCATTACGTAAATAACTGTGATTTAAATCGCGCTTCGGTGCCATTACTGTTAGCTTTCCACCCCCTGACTTATGGAATAACGCTGCTGACTTAATATAGCCAAAGTGCATGCGGTTAAATAATAATCCCTGACCACAGGCGTATTCTAAATTCAGGCGGTTCACTTGGCCTGATTGAACAAGACGTAATATCCCCTGGACCCGGCGTAAAAATCTTAATGGGTACTCATCTGCAAATAGTTTTTTAATAAACTCATCCGTTTTTCCACCAATAAGACTGGCTTGCCGAAGTGCATGTTTTATTTCAAAACGACTTGCTGCTAATTTTTCTTCAGGATAATGGGCTTCGATGGTTGAAGCCCTAGCATTGTCTTTAATTTTTACATGCACACATAGAGCTTCGCCGTCGATAGAAAATATTTCTACTGTATTGTTCTTAATTCGCACCTTTACCGTTAAGCCAACATACTGATGTTGAACGGAATAAAATTTATTCGCCACTTGAACATGACAGTCCGGATGTACTTTGCACGTTTTCCAAGTTGATAATTCATAATTACTTTTTTGTAAGACTTGTAATAAATCTTTTTCGTTTTCAAAACGATCTAAGCGGCAGACGCCGCCATGATCTTTCATTGCGCTACAATTTAATCTATCTAAAAATATTTTAAATCGATTATTTAATTCACCTAATGCATAGAAAACTTCATCACGGACTTCTTGAAAAAATTGTCGCTGTATCACACCGATACCAGCTTCCACTGCGGCCTTGTCACGTGGCTTATACGGCCTTGCCGGGATCACAGCAAAGCCCCAATGGTTTGCAAATTCAATCATCGCCTGATTCGTATCGGGATCATAAATGTGCGCCTTATTCACCGCTGATTTTAAATTATCAAATACCACATACTTCGTGACACCACCGATTTGATGAAAAATATTTTCCACCGATGGCAGCATCGAAATTTGTTTCTGATCTAGTAAAAATTCACCTTTCGTTAATCCACTAAATGGCAGAACGCCAACAAACATCTGCGTTTTTGTTTTTTGCCCAGTGGATCGATCCGTAATTAATATTCCATCAGCAAAATCAAAATATATTTTCTCGCCAGGATTGTGGATTAATCGCATCGTCACAGCAGGTTGTTTTAAATGATGGCGACGATATTGATGATAAAATGCAATGTAGGTCATCTGTTCATTAAAACAAATTTCACGCCATTGTGTTTTTATCCCAATGCCTTTATTAAAATTTAAATGAATTTTGTTCCAGTCGATTTTTAATTCATCAGTCGCGACGGTCGAAGCTTCGACCAATTCAGAATGTAATATTTTTTTATTGTCATGATCGCGAAGAAAATCACGAACTGTATTTCTTGCTAAGTTTAATGACCTCGCGATTCTGCGCACGCCTAAATTTTTTTCACGCAATATAAGTATTTGTTCTTGTACGTTCACAGATATTCTCCGTTTATTCATCAAACCCCCATTTTAAAAATGATGGTCCAATGATGAAAATGATCTGTCGTTAACATCAGATTACGCGCTGCTCGTACTCGATTATAGGTGGGTCAATCCACCGAATCGCATGGGTCAGTTCGCTTGAATGGGGTGGGTCAACTAATCCGAATTGGGTGGGTCAGTTCAGGGCGAATCGGGCACTTATGGCGTTTTAGAGCAAACACAAAATTTCGGACGCTACCTAAAGTGTCGGTCTGGGTAGCGACAATCAAAAAGATTTCGTAGGCTCGTCCGACCCCCAGAAGATAATTAAGATTATCAACGATGGATTGAACAACTTGATTTCTACTTTTGTCGTTGGTTTCTCTTAAATCTTGCT
>JAYVAZ010000009.1:0-3792 GCA_043750675.1 Pseudobdellovibrionaceae bacterium
TGCATTTAACTTTAGTTCCTGATTTGTCTTTAGGTGCCCACACGGCTTCGTTGGGATTGACATTTTATAATCAAAAAATGTTTCCAGAAAAATATTTTAACGGTGCTTTTATTGGTCAACACGGTTCTTGGAATCGTAGTAGTTTTGTTGGCTACAAAGTGGCATTTGTTCCTTTTCAAAAAGGGAAACCAACGGCTAGCCCCGAGGATTTCTTAACAGGTTTTATTGCGGCCGAAGGAAAAAACGAAGTCTACGGAAGACCGGTAGGTGTTGCCGTAATGTACGATGGTTCATTGCTGGTCGCAGATGATGCGGGTAATATGATTTGGAGAGTATCTACAGAAGAGACTCGGGTCCGCACGCCTAAAAAGTAACTGAATATTGACCCTGTCTAAATGTCAATGTTAGTACTTATCCATGACTAAAGCGGTAAAAGAATCAAAAAATATATTTCTGATAATTCTTGGTGTTTTTGCGGCCGGTATGGGCTTGAAGGGTTTTCTTTTTTCAAGTAATTTCATTGATGGCGGAGTTACCGGAATTTCAATGCTTCTCGCAAAAGTCACGCCTATCCCGTTATCGTTTTGGTTGCCGTTGGTGAATATCCCTTTCATCATCATCGCTTTTAGGCAGCTAGGTGCTGCTTATGCCATCAGAAGTACTTTCGCAATTACAGCGTTGGCCCTAGTTTTAGTGATAGTGCCCTTTCCCGACGTAACTAAGGATCTTGTTTTAACGGCCATATTCGGTGGGTTATTCATTGGCGCAGGGATAGGATTGGCAATTCGTGGCGGGGCTGTTTTAGATGGGACCGAAATCGCGGCGCTGTTAATTAGTAAACGTATTCATATTTTAAAGGTGGGAGACATCATCCTTATCTTTAATATTGTTTTATTCCTTATTGCTTTGTCCCTATTAGGGGTGGAGCAGGCTCTTTATTCCATTTTGACTTACGCTGCTGCCGCAAAGACTTTAGATTTTATAGTATATGGAGTCGAAGAGTATACGGCGGTGACGGTCATTTCCATGGAAAGCGTTCGCATCCGGACAGAAATAACCAGACATTTAGGTCGAGGCGTAACCGTTTACCGTGGCTACGGGAGTATGCGCGAGAAAGATAAGGAAATTCTTTATTGTGTGGTGACTCGATTAGAAGTTGGCGAAATTAAAGACATTGTCCAATCGATAGACAGTAAAGCGTTCATCACCATACACACTTTATCCAGTGTCGAAGGCGGATTAATCAAAAGAGTCGCACACTAGTTACCTTTTTACCTGTCATTTTTATAACAGGTGTGAATTAAATTATTAACACTTATAAATACTCTATTAGTAAAACTAAACCCCCAATAATTAGTTTGAATTACCCTACTGGAGCATTTATGAAATTAAACAAGATAACAATAGCACTGCTATTAGCCCTGCAAGTCGCTTCTACAAGCGCACTAGCGATTGACCAAGAGACTATTAAGGCAGCATTGGCTTGGGCCGCCGCCCATAACGGTGGAAGCGTTGCCACTGCAATGCCGACCCCAACTCCTACTCCTGCGCCTATTGTGGTTGTTGAACAACCCGATGAATTAGAGGTCGCGAATAATGCACCCGCTTTATTGGAAAGTATCGGTCCTGCCACATCAGTCGGCTCCCAGAATACTCTTAATTACCAGACTGTCGTAAATATCGCTGATTTTAAAGGTTCTACTTTCTTTGCTTTAATGCAAGGAACAGTTAAGCCCGCTTTAGACATTTATGCTAAAAAGGGATTCCAAATAATTAAAGGCAACCAAGTTGAAGCGGCTCTTAAAAAAGTAGACGCTAAAGTTTCCCGAAATGCGATTTCTGATGCAGGCAGTGTTGAACAGTTAAAGAGTATTTCGGATCAACTGTATCAGTCCGGCCGTTTCTATACATTATATTATCTTCCCACTGCAATCGTTGGTGGAAAAGATCGTTATGGGTTAGCTACGTTTTATGCTTTGGTAAGTGGTGGTGGTGTTGCTGTTAAGATTAATGATCAAAATTTCGCTTATAATGTTAATTATGGAACTGGTGATGTTGCCCAGGATGAAATGACAGGTCGAAGTTTCGGCGAAGCTCCGGGCCGTTTGGCTCTAGATGCTTCGGATGCCCATTACCTACAAATGTTAGAAAAGTATGTAAGAACTTCTGGAGACCGAGTTCAAGATTTTTATCAGTCATTGTTAGAGATTTTAACTAATAATGATACTTCAAATTTTTCCAGAATCTCTAACGAGGGCCAAGCCGTAGCTTCTGATTTTATCGCGGTTTATGTTGCTGAACAAGATCGTCATTTAATGGCCAACTTGCAATCGCATCATTGGGACCAAGCTTTATTGGAAGTGACTTTGTTAGGCGCCTTCCATGCCGGCCAAGATAAAGTAGCTGTAATGTACAATGATATTTTGACCTCAACTACTAATAAACAAATTACTGGCTGCTCGACAGTTCCGAAAGTTCCAAAAGCGGCGGGAATGGTTGATTACTGGCAATTTAGCAAAAGCACTGATCCAAAAAGCTGCAGCCGCAGCGGGATCAATGTTACTAATAGAGACTTCAGAAAGTTAGAATCAAAAATTTCATTCTTCGAAAAAAATCGTAATCCGCAGTTGGTTGCTAATGTGACTCGTCACTTTAAAAATATTCAACAAACCGGAAACGTATTTTTGGATCTTTCTAATTTTTTGATCAACTTTAAGACCGAACGTTCATTTGATTCGAAAACTTTGCAGTTATCAAAAGACTTCACTGCTTTTTTAATGCAAGTGAAAAAAGATGCCAATGAAATCTCTAAAAGTATAGTTCAAGGGCAGTAAAGTCCGTAGCGGAAGGGGCCTGTCAATGGGCGAATTTCCGTTTCTGATATAGAAATTTTGCAATCTCTCTGGCCGGTTTGGAATACCTAGTATTCCTATCCGGCCTTTTTATTTTTCGGTCTTGCTCTCTTAAGTTAACCTGGTGTTCCTAGAGACAAAATGCCTGTTTATATTAAGAAAATCCCACCGTTTTGCCAAGGCAAGCGGCATTTCGGTCGGGGATTCGGTAGTATCATTTTTATTGCAATAACTTACTTCGTGATAAGTTGCATTCAGAAGAAAGCGAGCGTTTTAAATGAAAGACGTTTATTTAAACCAATTCGAAATTATAAAGCCACCGTTTATGGTTCAGCAAAACAATTTGACCGAGTGGATTGCCCGTTGTCACACGGCCGCTGCAGAAGTGGTTGGCCCCAATGACCTTCCGATTCTTAAGTTATTTCAGAGGTACGCGGTTAAAGAACCTCAGATAGCGACTCGTTATTTTGAAAATGAAGATGTGCTGGGGAATGATTTTTCCAATATGCAGATTTTCAAAATTAACAAAGATCAACCTCACGGTGAAAATATTTTAACGCGCACTCAGTTCTTTTCAGAAAAAGCACTTAATGTTTTCCATCGATTCTATGAAAACGTAAAATACAAACCAGATCACTTAATCCACGTAACCTGCACTGGATACATCTCGCCTAGTGCCCCCCAACGGATAGTAGCCGAAGTCGGCTGGCAGAAGCCCACGGCCATCACCCACGCTTACCATATGGGTTGTTATGCGGCTTTACCGGCGGTACGTTTAGCACAAAGTTTAGTGGCCAGTGAAAGTATAAACAATTCTTCTTTTTCCGCTGACATTGTTCATACCGAAATCTGTGGTCTGCATTTGAATCCGCTTGCGCATACTCCCGAACAGATGGTGGTGCAGACCTTGTTCGCAGATGGCCATATTAAGTATTCGGCA
>JAYVAZ010000010.1:0-3962 GCA_043750675.1 Pseudobdellovibrionaceae bacterium
GGCCAACCATCAGGACCGTTTTGCGGGTCCGCAGTAAGAAGAGCTAAATTTGATTGCGAAAGTTGGTGGAGGAAGTTGTTTTCCCAATTGCGATCACGCAAAGAATCTTTAACTAAACACAGCTCATGTAAATTCATGCAGTCTTAATATCTTATCCCGGCCAAGGGTCAAGTTTTTAATGCCTTTTCAATAGCCTCTGTCATGATTTCTATGGCTTTGACCTTTTTGTTTTCGACTCTGAAAATGATGCAGATTTCATCGCTGAAACTTGGCAGTGATCTTTTCTTATTCATAATTTCGGCGTGCCTTCGTAGGGCTACCCGACTTGGCAATATGCCAATGCCAGCTCCACTGGCTGTCATCTCAGCGGCCAACTCTAAATGAGAAGTATTAATAATTCGCTTTATTTCAAAGCCACTCTTTTTAATTTTCATCAACAGATCTTGAGTCTGTACCAAGTCAGGGTCGCAGATAATAACATTTTGGCATTCTTTTTTAATACGTTCCGAAGCCCAAAAACAAACTTCGTCTTCACAAATCTTTTTTATAATTAGATCCGGATGTTTTACTGGATTAACAACTATCCCTAAATCAACTCGAACGCTAATCACTGATTCGGTAATCTTACGGGACAAATCATGCACAAAACCAATTTCCAATTCTGAATGCTGATTCATTAGATCAGCCACTACATCAGGCAAGGTGTAAAGAGCAACCGAAGGGTGGCAGCCTATAGTAAAACTACCCTTGACCTCGGAATGGGAACTGACCACCTTTAGTTGAAGGTTGTCCCATTCCTGCAGCAGGGCCTTGGCCTTCGAAAAGAACTGACGTCCAGCCGGGGTTAGCGCTACCCCTCTTTTACTGCGTAAAAGCAGTTTAGTTCCAATATTATCTTCTAATCGCTGTAAGGACAACGACAAGGATGGTTGACTGACGCCAAGGCGCTCTGCCGACCTAGATAAGTTTAAAGTGGCGCCGATTTCGATAAAATAAGTAATGTCTGTCGATGAAGGTAGCATAAGTTTCCCCTATAATGACCAAAGATATCATAAGTAATAATGATAGTAAAATCAGACTTTGCAAGAGGATCATTTATGCATATAATTTTCCTTTCGAAGGAATAAAATTCATGAATAACGAGACGGAACATATCTCAGGAGCAAACTTGGACACCAAAAAGGATACTAACAGGGCAGAGGGTCTATTTCATGGCTATCATGAATCCGAGTTATATTGGCAGTCTTGGATGCTTCCTAATCCAGAAAATGCAACTCGTACGGTTTTGATTACTCACGGCCACGGCGAACATTCGGAAAGTTACAGCCACTTAGCTCAGGATCTCAATCGATTGGGATACAATGTTATTGCCTGGGATTTACGAGGGCACGGAAAGTCTTTCGGCCAAAGAGGTTACGTCGATCAATTCGAAGATTATATTTATGATCTTGAAAGTTTCTTCAATTTCGTAACAAAAACGTTTTCCATATTGGAAGAAAAATTAGTGTTGTTTGGACACTCAATGGGTGGGCTAATTTTAACTAATGGATTAATTAAATTAAATCGTTTTCAAAAAAGTTCGGTGGTTCTAAGCTCCCCGATGTATTCAGTGGCACTAAAAGTACCATTGTATAAACAAATTGGATCCTTGTGGGTAGAAAAATTTTTGCCTAAATTAACTTTAGGAAACGAAATCGAAGACACCCAACTAACCCGCGATCCAAACTACTTATCCGAATATAAAACCGATGTTTTCCGTCACGACCGCATGTCTGCCGCCACCTATTTAGGCGCTGAAAAAGCTTCAGAGTATATTCTAGCCCATGCCGGCCGATTCAATTACCGTGTTTTAGTGCAAGTCTCCGACAACGACCCCGTCGTTAGAACCCAAACGGTCAAAAACTATTTCGAATTATTCGGTAGCAATGACAAAATTTTAAAAATCTACAAAGACAATAAACACGAAATCTATAATGATTTAGATCGCCTTAGTGTAATCCAGGATATGGCCAGCTTTCTAGCTGGCTAAGCTACTGTCAAAATCGTGGACAGTGGCTGCCCGTAATTGCCAGCGTAGGCTATAGTCCAAAAAACCCGGCATCAAACATCGCTTTCCCAAATTTAAAACCAACAGAGACGACACTCACATCATTAAAGAGAGGTTCAAAAATCTGTTGGATGGCATCCCAATCGCAATAGCCCACTCCATCATAAACACCATAAAGAAAGAAGAAATTATGAAAAAACAAATGATAGCTGCTTCAATGGCAGCCGCTTTGACATTAAATATGGCTCAATTGGCTTTCGCCGCTGAAGCCGCGAACAGCCTGTCACGTGAACAGCTAGCCGCTGAATACGATAAAGGCCAAATCGATGAAAAGACTCTTACCGAGCTAATGCAATCTCGTGACAGCGTTGTTAAATTGATTACTCAGTTAAACGGAATCCAGAATTCCAATATTAAAGATCCTATTCTTAGATATTCAACTCAAGCCCAAGCTTTGGCCATTGCCGCTTCTGCTTATGTAGCTGCTTCAGGTCTTAAAGAACTTCACGACCCACGAGTTGTTTTGGGTTTAACTGTATTAACTATCAGCTTAAATAAATTCATAAAATATTACTCTTCAGGATCACGTGTTGATGCCAATTCTTTAAGTGCATTAGTTGCCGAGACATCAAACGAAATGTTAGCAGCAAATCCAAATAACAAAGATCTAATTGATTTGTCAAATTTAGTACGTGATTACAGCACTAACTTAATCACTAACCAAAACGAATACGCTGAAACTATTAAAAGTGTAACTGGTGTTTCATCAGACGGAGTTGCCTTATTAACGGCAGCGGCATTAGCAATAAATGTGTTTGCTCCTAAATTAGCGGCGCAAGGAAAAGTCATTCTTAAAGAAGGCGAAGAAGTACTAAAAGACGGCCAAACTATTTGGGCTAAAATTTCCCCGGTATTAGCTGATATCCAAAAAACAAAACAGGTCAGCGGTAAAGCAGCGCACGGTACTTCAGGTAGTTCAGGTATTATGGATGTTGTAGCCATGATAGCCGGTATGAACAACCAAAAATCGTTATCTTTAATCAATGCGACTCAAGGTAACCTAACAAAAACTTTGGCTGAACTAAACGGTAAAATCGGACGCGCTAAAGGTTTAAAATAGTATTTTAATGTTAAGAAACTTTGTTTTTCTTTTTATTAGTTTCTTTCTATTTCAAAGCAGTTTGGCGGCGCCAAGCTGCTTTGAAGTTCATTTGCCTAAAGATCAAAAAGAACAGACCTTAGATGCCCAAGAAGAAAATTTCCTGATTAAACTGACCGATGGAAAAATCGAACCCGTACATGTAGCAGCCATACTAGATTACCTAAATCTGAAGTTTAATAAATTCATGTTTTCCGATAGCGTAATGGATAGACTGGATCCTAATACCAGCGATCTTCCTTTTGCCAGCCGCACCAAGGCTAGGTACCAGGCTTATAAACTAAAAAGAATTTTAAAAGAACTTACTGATACCAGCACCGAAAAATACGAACTCGATAACTTAGCTAAGAGATTAGTGGATCTTACTTTTTTAAGCGATCCAAATGTTATGAAAGAAATGGGCTACAATGATAAAAAACTTTATCGACAGGCCCAAATGTCTATTATTAGAAATGGTTTAGAAAGATTTCTTTTCAATGACAAACCAGTTCCACCAACCTTGAAACGTAAAATATTTAATTTAGTAATGGTCCCATTTAAACAACAGTACTTCCGTTGGACGATGGCATTTATGTACATGCCGAAGTTAAACGGAATCGTTATGCCTTATGAATTGGCGGCACAGATTGCGTGGCACGGACTAGATGCCAATCGAGACGCTCTAAAACCCTATCTTAAAACCGTTCTAGGGAAAAGTTACTTTAACGTCTTCTCATCGATATATAATTGGTCATTAGTGACTGCCTTATTTGTTGG
>JAYVAZ010000011.1:0-9730 GCA_043750675.1 Pseudobdellovibrionaceae bacterium
TGGTAAGCAATCTGTCTTGCTTGGCGATAGAAATTTTCCATAGCAGAACCGGATGGAGCCGCATTGTATTTCTGATTCATTTGATCAGCAAAACCTTCAACCTGTGTAGTAGCCATGCCTTGGAAAGTTCCGTATCCAGAAATAGAACTTATACCTCTTTGAATAGCAGCGTCTCTTTGTTGGCGAGCATTTGATTCTTCCCATGATCCGGATGGAGCCGCATTGTATCTTTGGTTCCATACGATAGCTTGCTGTTCTTCATTCGCAAAAGCTTGAAGTCCATAACCTTGATAAGGAGGAGGTTGCGGAGGTGGATTCCATGGAGTAGGAGTCGGTTGCCATGGTGTTGGCTGTGGATTCCATGGAGTAGGAGTCGGTTGCCATGGTGTTGGCTGTGGTTGCCAAGGAGTAGGAGTCGGTTGCCAAGGGTCAGGAGTTGGTTGTGGCCAAGGAGTAGGCTGAGGCCACGGAGTCGGTTGCGGTTGCCAACCACCTGGTTGAACGCGGATCGAACTGATACGGTCGTTAAAACCCTGGTCAGCTAAATTGTAAACGTCAGAATTAAAAGTTCTGCAGCTGCCTTGATAGTTAGCGTGTTCACATACAGTTACACTTACATTATTCTGGATTGAAATAGATGAAATGCGATCGTTTAATCCACCCGACGCCAAATTATCCACACTTTGATCGTCATGTAAGCAAATTGAATTACCTTGAAAATTTGCATGTTCATATAAACATACAGACTGAGCATTCGCTTGTAGAGAAGCGAAAAATAAAATGGCTCCTCCTAAAACGGTAGTAGCTAATGATTTTGAAAACATAGGTTCCCCTTTTTATAAGTTATAATCCCCAAAGCTTTATAGCATAGACTAATTAAAAATAGCTCGTATAAAATTCCGGTATTATGAAATGATCGATTTCAAGAAATTTTTTTAAATCGTAGTTTTCGGTCGGGGAAACGTTTAGTTTGATCGGCAAAAGTCTTTTGGCCGGTCATATGTTGTGGTGAACTCAAGAGTTTCTTGTAACAATTAGTGTAAACAAACCCTACAGTTTTCCTTTTTTAAATTCAGAGTATAGTGACCTGGGTGTAGTAGATTCAAAAAATGAAGGATTTATATGAATAAGAAAAATAGCAAAACCGATTTCTCGCAAACGCCAACGGTGAATAACCCTTTTGCCGATCTTAGTAAATTAGTTAAAACCGAAGTTTTACCCAATAAACCTGAAGCTGCAGCAGCACCGCCCAAAAAGCAGTACAATTTCGTTGTCGTATTTCGCATCGAAAAAAATGGCCGCGGAGGAAAAACAGTAACTGTATTAGATCAGCTTCCAAAGGAAGAGATCTTTCTACAGAATTTAACTAAAGAAATTAAGAACAAATGTGGAGTAGGCGGAACCTACGTTATGACTGGCAAAGAAGGTTTAATCGAAATTCAAGGTGATAAAAGAGTCCAAATCAAAAAGATGCTTGATGAAAAGGGGATCAAGTACAAAGGTGTTTAAGGTTTTTTCAATTCCCCAATTGCGGCCACCGAAAAAGGTACCTCTTGCTTAATGAGTTTTCAAAATCAGTGTATTGGTTTTAAGGGAAAATTACAGGCCCCGGCATTGCACTCTTAGGGCATGCATGAAAGAGCATTTACCTGCACGTCACTTCTTTACTTTCCTTTCAGCTGTATTATTAGCGGCTATTGTTTTTTCGTATCCTGGATTAAAAGCCCAAAATTTAGATCTAGAAAAGTCTTCGAATGGCTTGCCGGCTATTGCTGAGTATCTAAATAGAGATAGTTTTGTAGAGGTCAAAGCCAAACGTTTAGCTTCAGCTCAAGTTCTATGGGTGAATGTAGAACTGCTGCAAGAAATGGGAATTGCCGTTCCGCCTGAAGGTCTTAATGCGGAATTTGAAAAGAAAATATTGAATGCCTTTGCCTATATCGTTCCGCAGGCTGGCGACCCAGAAAGTGATTATTTACCAAATGAAAAGGTATTTTATGCTGACCGCTACGGCGGAACTGGTGTGGGTTACGCGCAAGGGAGTGGTCGTGCCGCCGGCGCAGGTCTGTTCCAAATCAAAGGGATAGGTAGAACCGATTTAGCTGCTCCAAAAGAACAAGTCTTAACTGGCGGAATGAGTCTATGGAACCCTTTCGCATTGATCGGATATATCTGGGCAAAATTCGTAATTGATAATCACACCCATGGTGGAGCGACCTTGCGAGAGTCAATGGCAGAAGCCGTTTGGGGAGAGATTCTTCAAAAAGAACTTCCTTATGGTGCAAACCGCGTCGTTGCCATTATTGGTACCAAACAAGCAGTGGGTCTTGCAAAACTACCTCGGGCATTGATTGTTCGCCAAAACTCCCTTCGTCCTGCACATTTTATTCGAAACGACAATAGACCCGAAACGACCATCGAAAAGGATAGGGTTAAAACTTTGATTGAACCGTTTTTGGCGCTGCCGATCGTTGCCAAAGAAAGTAAAAATCCCAGTATACAATTAAGACGTGTTGTTGAGGTAATAGCCGAAAGAGTTTCCAGAAAATTTGGAACTGAGTATGCGCACGGATTGTTTCATGGCTCCTCAAGTCCTTCAAATATCGAATTAACAGGACGGGCATTGGATCATGGCCCAATGACAGCATTAGATAATTTTACTAAAGCAATCAACATCGATGACTTTCCGAATGGAGATATTCGCGTTGCTCTTTATGTTTATGTTTATCAGCTGATTGATGATTTAAGAAAAACAGTAGAAGTTAAATATCGCAGTGCTTTGCCGACAAAACCAGAAATTAAAGAATTGATGGTGGAGGCCTATAATAATCAGATTCAATGGGAATTATTATGGCGTTTAGGTTTGCCGGCGGAAATGGCCAAAGAAATGGTGAAGTGGAAATCAGGTCGGGACATGGCCGATGTCCTTCTTAAAATCGGTCAAGTTGGAAATGAAGAATTGGTTAGTACAAAACGCCGAGTGCCATTTAAAACCGGAACCTACGATTTCAATCGAATCATTAGAACCGTGGCCGACTCTTTACAATCTACTGAAGAACGCAAATCTAATTTGAGCGAAATGATTCAGGATGAGGTTTTAGTTGAAGAACTGATGAAAACCAGAGGTGAATTTTGGAAAAGACTCGCAGATAAAACGACTCAGTTAGATTTCCGAATTGAAAATATTGAAACTTATATGAATTTGGCTAGCCGTCAGAGAAATCAGAACATGCCCGAACTGATGCGTGGAGGATTAATGTATTTACGGCAGTACATACATATGTTCATTTGGACGTTAACTCGTTTATCACCGTCGGTCAGTTCGTACGTTTCTACAATGACTTCCAAATATTCAAGAACCTACCAGACTATTTCGGATTACGATTTGGTTTTAGAAGAACTTAAAGATTATAAAACCGGATCAGTTCTAAGAAGAGTTTACGATGCGAATTCGGGAAAAACAAAAATTGAAATTATGGGAAACATGACGGATCGGCAGGTATATTTTTTTGGAAATGCTATAAAGGTCGATCAATTAGATAATAGTCTTGGCAGTATTGTTGATCGCAGGGGAAAAGTTTTAGAAATTGATCACCTGATTGTTATAAAAGATAAAATAAGCATTCAGTTGGATGATACGCAGAAAAATTTAAGTCAGTATAAAAAAATTCGTCAGGTATTGAGTTCCGGTTTAGATCATTCTGTCGTTATGAAACTTCGTTGCGAACAGCTTCACCTTAAAGCTATGTAGATTACATTTTTTCAATACGTCTTTTTTTGAAAAAGCCTTTTAGCAATAGACTTGATTCCTCAGCTAAAATATCTCCCGTGACTACACAACGATGGTTCAAACGTGGATCGGTTAAAACTGTGTATAGGCTGTGGACTGAACCGGCTTTTGGGTCTTTGGCCGCATATTTGACCAATGGAATACGACTTTGAAGGATTGCACCGGCGCACATAAGACAAGGTTCAAGGGTCACATAAAGGGTGCAATCCAGTAGGCGCCACGCCCCCAAGGAACGGCTGGCGCGCTGAACTGCAATCAGTTCGGCATGCCCTAAGGGGCTTTGCCATTTTTCACGTAGATTATAAGCCCATGATATAACTTGGTTATTCTTTACAATCAAGGCACCCACAGGGACTTCATTTTTTTGCGCGGCTCTTTCGGCCAGCCGTAAAGCGATAGACATCCAATAAGGGTCAGAGTTTAGTATGTACTGCCTGGCAGCATATTTCGTAAGATCCATAATCTAAATCATAGATTAAGTGATCTTTTATTGTCATTTTGCGCTGCTTTTTGTTATATCCTCCCTTTACCACTTTGAAGGGCAGGTGATTTTTGTGGCATTAGTAAGAATTCGTGATGGTGAGAGCTTTGAATCAGCTTTCCGTCGATTCAAAAAATCATGTGAAAAAGCAGGTATCCTTTCAGAAGTGAAAAAACGTGAGAACTTTGAAAAAGTAAGCGTACGTTTGAAAAAGAAATCTATCGCTGCTCGTAAACGAGCGGTTAAGAAATCTCGTCGAGGATTCGGCGAATAAGTTTTTTTAAATTGAAATGATCGTTTTTAAAAGGAGTTATTTTATAACTCCTTTTATTTTAAGAAGGGAAAGTACTAATGGAAATCCGTGATAAGTTAATGACTGACATGAAAAATGCAATGCGCGAAAAGAACCAGATTAAACTGGATGTGATTCGTTTCGTCCAAGCGGCCGTAAAAAATAAAGAGATTGAGTTACGACCCAATCCTATTTCCTCTGAAGACGTGCTGACTGTTCTAAAAAAATTAGTGAAGCAAAGAAAAGAATCTATAGATCAGTTTAAAGCTGCCAATAGACAAGACCTAGTTGATAAAGAAGCGGGCGAATTGAAAATTCTGGAAGAATATATGCCAGCCCAGATGGGAAAGGACCAGATTGAGAAAATCGTCACTGAAGTAATAGCCGAAATTAAAGCCAGCAGTATCAAAGATATGGGTGCGGTGATGAAGGCTGTTAGTGCGAAAACTCAAGGTTCAGCGGACAACAAAATTGTCAGCGAAGTTATTAAAGCTAAGCTTACGTAATAATTTAATGAAGTTTACCGAAGATTTTATCAATAAGGTTCGCGAGTCTACGGATTTGGTGGAAATCATTTCCCAGTATTCTCAATTGAAACCTGCCGGTGGCGGGATGATGGGCCTATGCCCTTTCCCTGACCATACCGAAAAAACTCCTAGTTTTTCGGTTTCTCCTGGAAAACAAATGTATAATTGTTTTGGTTGCCATAAAAGCGGTAACGTTTTCCACTTTCTACAAACCTTTAATGGGATGTCTTTCCCCGAATCAGTAGAGTATTTAGCGCATAGGGCGAACCTTACCCTTCCTGAGTATAGCAAAGATCAAAATGAAAAGGCCGACGCGACGACCCAGAAGAAGCGTCAGTTACTACTGGTTACCAAATATGCGACTCAATATTTCGTAGAAAACTTTAAAAGATTGGCTGCTGATCACCCGGCCAAGATTTATGCTCAAACAAGGGGATTGGATGCCGAAACTATCCAAAATTTCCAAATTGGTTATGCCTCTGAAGATTGGGACGGCCTCATCCGTTATTTGGAAGGTAAGGGAATTCCGTTACCTTTGGCCGAAGAAGCCCGGTTAATTAATGCCCGCACCGATGGGAAAACTGGTTACTATGATAGCTTCCGCCAACGCCTAATGTTCTCTATTTTCTCTAACACCGGTGAAGTGATTGCTTTTAGCGGTCGAATCATCGGCGACGGTCAGCCTAAATACAAAAACAGTGGCGATAGTTTAATATTTACTAAGGGCCGCGTCTTATTTGGCGGTTATCAGGCAGCCAAATATATTCATTCTGCCGATCAGGCCCTATTAGTAGAGGGTAATTTGGATATGATTTCGTTGTATCAAGGTGGATTTCAAAATGTAGTGGCTCCCTTAGGGACAGCCTTTACCTTTGATCAGGCTAAAATCATATCGCGTATGACAAAAAACATAACCGTTGTGTTTGATGGTGACCAAGCCGGGCAAGATGCCATGGAACGCAGTTTGCCAATATTGCTGCAAACCGGAATGTTGGCCAAAGGCGTCCAGCTGCCGCATAAGGAAGATCCCGATTCCTATTTGAAGAAAAATGGTAAAGAGGCGTTTGCCGGACTGCTGTCCTCTGCAAAAGATCTTTTTTCATTGGTCCTTGATCAATGGTTAGAGGGCTACAAAGCCGAACCATCGCAGAAAATAAGGATTACCGACATGTTGATTCCGTTGATGTCGCAGATTCAAGATCCGCGTTTGAAGAGTCTGTATTTACAAGAAGCAGCATTTAAAATGGCTGTTGAACCGAAGTGGTTGCAGCAAGCATTGAGTGCTAAAAATGCCAATCAGAACGGAAATTCCAGTTTCCAATCTGCTCATTCTACCAATCCAAATAACTATGCAAAATCAGGACCGACTAAAGAAGAAAATAAAATTTCTTTTTCTAATAGCAATGAATTGATTTTAGACGAACTTATCGACTTAAAAGACGCTCCCAAATTGGAAAAAACACTTCTATCTTACGTTTTAAAAAATCATGCCAACTTTCTTTTCTTTCTTCAGCAAGACATCATGTCTTTCCTTAGTCACAAGGGCATAAGAGAAGTTTTACATAAAGCCACAGTACTTGCTGGACAAAATCCAAATGATTTTGATAAATTGACAAGTCTGCTTGCCACATATGTAAAGGATTCTTCGGTATTTTTTGAATACCAGAAAACGGAAACCAATTCTGTTGTCGATAGCAGCGTTAGTGATGCTCGTGATTTAAAATTGTTAGGAGATTGTTTCAAAAAAATTCGGGAGACAAAATTTAAAGAACAAACCAAACAGTTGAGTCAAGAAATGAAAACTGTTACGGATTCTTCCCAAGAAAAAATGGAACAAATCTTAAAATTAAATCGCGACCGTCTGAATTTAAATAAGTAAATAAAGCATGTAGTGAATAGCTACTGATACCGAAAACGTAAGGAAAAATAATGGACAAAAACGTTACTGAAAAGCAAGAAGCCAGAATTCTTACTTTGCCAGAGCAAGAAGCTTTGATCAAAGAATAGATTCAGCGGTTCTTGAAGTTAGCAAAAGATAAAGGAATTTTGACCATTGAAGAAATCAATGAGTTATTACCTCCTGAGATCCTTGCGCCGTCAGTATTAGATTCTTTCATGCAAGCCTTGGAAATCAACGGCGTTGCGATTGCTGATCTACCTGAAGTAAAAACGGATGATGAAGGCAAAGAAACTTTCTTAGCAGATCCTGACAAAGAAGACGAAGAAGTTGATGAAGATGAAAAAGCCGAAGGCGAAGACGTCAAAGGCAATGATCCAGTTCGTTTATACTTAAGAAAAATGGGTAGTGTTTCATTGTTGACCCGCGATGGTGAAGTTGAAATTGCTAAGCGTATCGAAATGGGTGAACGAGAAATAGTTCGCGCTATCTTGATGTCACCTATCGGAACTATTGAAATTATTAATTTAGGTCGTCGTTTAGATGAAGGCCGTATCAAAGTTAAATCGATTTTCCGTGGATTGGAAGATGAAGATACTCAATACGACGAAAAAGAATACATCGACAAAATTCATCAATTGATCGGAAAAGTAACTGAATATCAAAAAAATGTTGATAAGTACTTTTCGGTTTTAAGAAGTGAATCACCGACTCCTGCACAGCGTGAGGCGACCACTAAAGAACTATTAGTCATCAATGAAAAATTGATGGGCAATTTCGAAAGCATTAATTTTAATCGTAAAACGATTAATCGTATCGTGATTAAATTTAAAAATTTAGTGAATCGTACTGCTTTGCTTAAAAAACGTATTAGAGACGGTGTTGAAAGAACTTTCTCTAAAGATGTCGCTTCAATGGGTGAACGTCTTAAGATGGTTGAAAGTAATGAAAAAGAATTGCAAAAAATTACCCGCGACACGGGTTTAAATTACAGCAAATTCCGTTCGTATATTATCCAGGCACAAGAATCTGAAGTTCGTCTAAAACGTTTGTTTGATGAAACAGAAATGAATCATCAGTGGATTAAAGAAACTTACACTTCAATCTGGAAGGGCGAACGCGAGGCAGATATCGCCAAGGCGGAATTGGTCGAAGCGAATTTACGTCTAGTGGTTTCTATCGCGAAAAAATATACTAACCGTGGTTTACAATTTTTGGATTTAATCCAAGAAGGTAACATCGGTTTGATGAAAGCCGTTGATAAGTTCGAGTATCGCCGTGGTTACAAGTTTTCAACTTATGCGACTTGGTGGATTCGTCAGGCTATCACTCGTGCTATCGCCGATCAGGCGCGTACGATTCGTATTCCAGTTCACATGATCGAAACGATCAACAAGCTGGTTAGAACGTCTCGTTATCTAGTTCAGGAATTAGGACGTGAGCCTATTCCTGAAGAGATAGCTGAAAAAATGGATATGCCGGTTGATAAAGTACGTAAAGTTCTTAAAATTGCAAAAGAGCCAATCAGTTTGGAAACTCCAGTAGGGGAAGAAGAAGATTCGCATTTGGGCGATTTTATCGAAGATAAAAAAGTGATCAATCCGGCTGAAGCTATTGTGAATTTAAATTTAGCTGAACAAACTCGTCGTGTTTTATCGACCTTAACACCGCGTGAAGAAAAAGTTTTACGTATGCGTTTCGGTATCGGTGAAGACAGTGATCATACTTTGGAAGAAGTCGGACAAGATTTCAACGTGACTCGTGAACGTATTCGTCAGATCGAAGCGAAGGCTTTGAGAAAACTGCGTCATCCGTCCCGCTCAAATAAGTTGAAGACGTTTATTGATACGTAAGTATCATTTGTGTACGACTTAGTTGGGCTTAAAAAGGCATCAACTTTGTTAGTCGTCTTAAATCTTCACTTCGGCGTACTAAGTGTACGCCATTGTTTGATTTCAGCCGCCTGCCTCGTTGCTGACATTTTATTCCACAACTAAGCGCTCGCAAGAGTAAATCTGAATTTAAAATGAAAATAATGAAAATTTAAAAGGCTCTCAGGAATGAGGGCCTTTAATCTTTGCGGATTAGTTTTTGTCCCAACATTTCGGGACGAAGTTCTTGCGAACATTGATTGCCGTCGGCAGCGGGTTCGCCTAACTTCAGAGAATTTTTTTGCATCTGGATTAGGTCATAAATATTTTTACAGCGTTTTAATGCCTGATAGGGACCACAGCCCTTGAAACTAATGTCGTTTTCCTTGTTGGCCACCAATCCACACTGATCGAATCCTAAATCATCTAGAATCAATTTATCGGAAGTGATTACTTGTAAGGTTTGATGGGAGACAATAAAATCAATGTTGTAAATTCCTTTAGTACTCATCGAAGGATTTTTATTAATGGCAAACTTTCCTTTGTTTTTTAAAATAAATATGGGCTTTTTCAAAGCTTGATCAGAATACATCTTTATTTCGACTTGAAAGGTGTTCTCTTCAAAATGGATTTGACGGACCAGATAGTGACCATTCCCCGCAAGTTCCGGCTGCTCGCTGACCCAGTGACCAACCAACTCGTCTTCGTTTAAAACGATGTAAGCATTGGCATTGCTCTGCTGATCATTCAGTGCGCTTTTGGTTTTTTGATCTAACACGATGGTCGTCCCGGCTTCTTTGGTATTTAGCTCGGTATTGATATTTTGAGTGTCTTTTACCGTAGTCGCCGGCTGGTTCGCACAAGAGTTTAGA
>JAYVAZ010000012.1:0-3831 GCA_043750675.1 Pseudobdellovibrionaceae bacterium
TCCGCTTCAGTCCAAATCAGATCATACTTTTTTGCAACGGCATCAACTAGGAATCCTGATTGGATCATATCTTTTGCTGTATTTTCAAAGTCAGTATTCCATTTGGCAGCATACTGTTCGAAGTCGCCTTCGCCCATACCTTGCTCTTGCATTTTCTTTTTCATGTCCGCAATTAGGGCTTGTTTTTGTTCCTGCATTAGGGTGTTTGGAACTTCTACCGGGTTTTCTTCAACCAATTTTTTTAAAAGACGATTTTTGAAATCAGTTTCAATACGTTTTTGTTCCGATTGTTCAATATCCTTTTGAATAGTTTCTTTTAAGGTCGCAACCGTATGAGTTTTGCCTGGTTCGCTTTGTCCCATCATTTGGTTAACGAAATCATCTGTTAATTCTGGAAGGCGTTTTGCTTTTAGGCTGTGTAACTTTACTTTAAAATCAACTGGTTTACCGGCTAACTCGGGAGAAGTATAGGGGTCTGGGAATTTCAACGAGATGGTTTTTTCGGCTCCTACTTTCATTCCTACGATTCCGTCTTCGAAACCTTCGATGAATTGTTTAGCACCCAATTCTAGGTTGTGGTCTTTGCCGGCACCACCTTCTAAGGGCGATCCATTCATGTAACCATCGAAATCAAGAACGGCAACATCACCCATCTGGGCAGGGCGATCTTCTAAAACCGGAACTAATTCGGCCTTGGAAGCACGGATGTTTTCTAAAATTTGATTCAAATGCTGTTCATCAGTTTCGTATTTTTCTTTTTCGACCACTAAACCTTCATATTTCTTTAAATTAACTTCTGGTTTGATTTCAAAATTAGCCGAAAAAGTGAAGTCTTTTAGTGCATCCGGAGCATCAAATTCAAATTCAGGGTAACTGATTGGTTCTAAACTGTGTTCACGTAAAGCTGTTGAGTAATATTTTTGGATCAAATTTTGGGTTACATCACTTTTTACACGATCACCATAAATGCTTTTGATTGTGGCAATCGGTGCTTTACCCTGGCGGAAGCCCTTGATGTTAGCCTGTTTTTGAATGTCTTTGTAAATAACATCAAATTCAGTCGCTACAGCAGCTGCCGGAATAAGTACGTTTAGTTTTCTTTGTAAGGTACCGACTTTTTCTAGAGTTGATTTCATGACTTCCCCTTTACATTTCAGGATTCTATACCAAATTAAAAATAAGCAAAGGAAGTAACACGAGGCGGAATGATCTGCAAGCAATGACCTGAGAAACTTGAAAGCAATCATGGGAAAAATATCGTTCGTTACAGGCAAAGGTGGAGTCGGCAAATCAACCGTTGCGTTGACCTTGGCTTACCATTTAAGTTCAAAGAACCAAAAGACCCTATTAGTAGAAATGGGGAAGTTCAGCCATTTTCAAGAAATGTTAGGTAAAACCATAGGTTACAAACCTCAGTTTTTACAGAAAAATCTGGAAATTGCACATTGGACGGCTGAACAGTGTTTACGTGAATACGTGATTCACCTGCTTAAACTAGAAAGTTTTTATAATCTTTTATTCGACAACAAAGTCAGTCGCACTTTATTACAGGCGGCGCCTGCCGTTCATGAAATAGCCTTGCTGGGAAAAATCACCAGTCAAGAGCGTAAAATCGGACCTAGCATGGATTACGATCATATTGTGGTGGACAGTTATGCTAGTGGTCATTTTGCTGCATTATTAAAGGCTCCAATCGGGTTAAGTGCCGTCGTTCCGCTGGGAACAATGAAAGAACAATGTGATAGCATTCGCCGGGTTTTAAATGATCCTAAAATCACCGATTATTATGTGGTTTCACTTCCGGAAGAACTTACTTTTATCGAAGCATTGGATTTAGAATCCCAGATCAAAAAAATAAGTCATGCTGAATCCCATTTTGTTCTTAATAAAAAGCTGGATCTGAATCCGTCTTTATTTTCTAAAGAAGAAACGCAGAAGGACTGGAAAGTATTCCAAGATTTTTTGCACAAACAGCAGCGTTTTAATTACGCTCACCAAAAAGATTTTGATTTAGAGATTCCGTTTATTTTTGAAGAAGAAAATTTTACCGATCAGCTAAAGAAGATCTCGACGGGATTTCAGAGTGCCTAAAAAAACCATTCCAGAAATTTTTATTATGGTTGGAACTGGCGGAGTCGGAAAAACTTCAGTCAGCGCGGCTTTGGCCTATTCCATGGCGACTAAAGGTAAAAAAACTTTGGTAATGACGATTGACCCCTCGCAACGTCTTAAAACAACCTTAAATTTAGACAAACAAGATTTTCAGGAAATTACCTCGGCTGATTTTAAAAATGGGGGGCAACTGTTCGCCTGTATTATCGATGCAAAAAAAACCTTTGATGAATTCGTTTTGCGAACGGCCGAAAATGAACAGCAAGTAAAAAAGTTATTCGAGAACGGAATTTATCAACAGTTATCTACGCAGTTGGCGCAGTCACAGGACTTTACCAGTTTAGAAAAGTTATTGTTTTTTATCGAAGAGGGTAAATACGATGTTATCATCCTGGACACGCCACCTTCCCAGCACACCATCGATTTTTTGAATTCGCCAAAAAAACTGGCGGCTTTATTAGATGAAAAAGTAATGAGTTGGATCAGCGACGAATCCGAAAATAAATCTTTCGTTGGTAGAGTTATTAATGCAGGAACAAAACGAGTATTCGGAATCCTAGAACAACTTACGGGGTCTTTGTTTTTAAAACAGCTTCGACAATTTTTTGCTGTTATCCAGAATCAGCATCGCGTAATCAAAGATCGAATTTTAAAGACGGAAAAGATTTTGTTAGATCCGGCGACCACTTACGTATTGGTTAGTGCACATGATTTGGTCAAAATTAAAGAGTCAAAATACTTGGTTTCAGAATTGAACAAAATGCACATCAAGATGGAACGATTAATTTTAAACCGCTTTTTCCCCGAATGGTTGCTGATGGACAATCCTACCCAACCGGTCAACCCAGAACTTGAATCATTGAGTCAAAAATTTACGCTGTTCTATAGAAATCGGCAGGCTTCACAAAAGTTATGGTCCAGTTCGGGGTTTGCGAAACAAATATACCTCCCGGATCTGCCGGATAATATTTCAGACCTTGAAGGCGTGAAAAAACTCTCTATTATAATAAATAATTATGAAAACTTTTTTTAATATACTTATTTTTTCCTTATTGGTTCTGGGATGTGTTTCTAAGAAGCCAAAACCTTTGGAATTGATTGTTCCTAAGGCTGTAGTGGCTCCGGAAACAGAAAAATTAAAAGTTTTGGCTGCAGAACGGCTTTTGGAAGAAGATCACTCGGCGGAAGCGTTAATGGCTTTTAAAAACTTTCAGAAAGAATACCCGCAGTCAGTTCTTATGCAGCAGTCACGCTTGGGCGAAGCCCAAGCCTTGGTGGAACTTCAAAGGTGGAGTGAGGCCGTCGAAATTTTTAGCGACCTGGTGAAGGTTACCTCACAGCAAAATCATCAATTGATGGCGTTAGCATTGCTAAAACAGACATCTGCTTACGAGGCGCTAGGAGAAGAAAGCAAAGTTTACAGCAGTCTAAAAGATGCAGAAAGATTTTCGACTTTGTTACCGACTGAAATGGCATTGACGGAATTGCCGGCTAAATTGGCGGCATCATTGTATAGGCAGTCTAGATATGACGAAGCCAAAACCTATTTTAAAAAGGCTGATAGCGGAATTGCCATCTTGCGGGGATCACTTGCTGATAAATTGAAATCACAACAAGTGGCCAAGATTTATTATTCAATGGGTGATTTTTCTACAGACCAAATCGCAGAAGAAAGTATTCAAACTCAATTGGAAACTTTAAAAGCATTGCAGATTTATA
>JAYVAZ010000013.1:0-3834 GCA_043750675.1 Pseudobdellovibrionaceae bacterium
CTTCCACTTTATCAGAATGTTGATTTAATGTATTTTGATGCTCAGTATACTTTGCCCGAGTTGGCAGAAAAGGCTAACTGGGGTCATAGTGCGGCTCAATTGGGTCTAGATATCGCCTTAAGAGAAAAAATTAAATACGTCATTTTCGGACATCATGATCCGGGTGCCACTACAGAACAGTTGCACGAACTGGGAAAACAGACAAAAGAGTATTATGATTGGAAACGGAAAACCGCTTCTAACAATAATACCATTTTACCCGAAGTTTTATGGCATTATGGCTGGGACGGGCTCGAAGTGGATCTAGATAACCTTTAAGGTGCAAAGTCTTTTCGAAAAACAAGTTCAAATTCTTTAATTTCCATTTCATCATCAGCCTTTGATTCCTGGGTAGATTCCTTGGATTTTTTTACCGTTTCGGCTTCTGCCGGCACTTCGAGATTTAGTTTCTTTAGTGTGACGGTTTCAGGCCAGACAAATGATTGTACCGTTGCGGATTCATTAAAGCTGCTTAAATACTGAATCCAAATTGGCAAAGCGCCGGAGGCCCCGGTTAAGCCATGCGATTGATTATTATCAAATCCTACCCACGTGACGACCGTTTTATTAGGCGTTGCTCCCGCATACCACGCATCTTTGTAATCGGAAGTGGTACCGGTTTTTCCCGCACTTTCAGTTTTAATATTACTAAAATGAACGGCGCGACCAGTACCCGTAATATTATTTTGGCGAAGCATCCCTAACAACATCGCCGCTGCTTCAGGAGTGACGACCTGCACTTGACTGGGCTGAAAGTGATAAACGACCTGTCCACTGGGATGGACTACGCTACTAATAAAACTGGGATCACTAGATAATCCCATTTGTGCAAACGTAGAATACACTTTAATGACTTCAATCGGGAGCATTTCAAAAGAGCCCAAACTAAGTGAAGGAACTTCTTTCAAGTCCGAATCTACCCCTATTCGGTGCGCCAGCTCGATTAAAGATTTTAATCCTAAATCCATCCCTAACTTTGCGGTGGAAACATTCAAGCTGTTAGTGAGTGCAAAAAACAATGGAATGTCTTTGTAATATTTCTTTCCGTAATTTTCCGGACTCCATTTTTGATTTTGATAAGAAAATGTAATTGGCTGATCATTAACAATCGACAACGGATTATACTTATTTTCATTTTCGATTCCCACTTCGATTGCTTTTAAATAAACGATCGGTTTAAAAATACTACCCACTTGTCGTTTGGAATCAATGGCGCGATTGAACTGTGTCATCTTAAAACTTTTACCGCCGACAACAGCCTCGATCATTTGATTTTTGTTATTTAGCGACAGTAAAAAAGATTCTAAGGTCATTGTACTGATTTTTTCCGGTAGTTTTTTCTGCAATATATCTAAGCCATTTTGAACGGACAACTGGGCAAATCTTTGCGCCTCTAAGTTAAGGCCAGTGTAAATATCCGACCCTTCGGCTTGAATGCCTAGCCGTTCAATTTGTTTATTTACGGCATCGATATAGTAAGGGGCGGTTTCACTGATTTGTGCCTGTGGATTAGATGGCAGGGGAAACTCTAAGGCGTCTTTGTATTCGGCTTCAGAAATATTTTGCAGTTCTAACATTTTGTCCAAAACTAACTTTCGTCGTTTTAAACTGTTTTCTGGTTTTTTGAACGGATCGTACATCCCCGGGCTATTCAGAATTGCAGCCAATAATGAGCACTCGGGTAAATTCAAGTCATTCAAAGGTTTTTGAAAATAAAACTGCGCGGCGGCCCCAAAACCACGAATTTGAAACGATCCGTTTTGTCCCAAATAAATAATATTCAAATAAGTTTCTAAAATTTCGTCTTTATTGGCGTGGCTTTCCAAAATAAAAGACATAAATAACTCTGTTGCTTTTCGTTTAAGGGTTTTTTCCGAAGTTAAAAAATAATTTTTAACCATTTGCTGAGTAATGGTACTTCCACCTTGAGCCGCTCGTCCTAAAATGACGTTCTTTAAAACCGCGCGTGCAAACCCAGTGTAACTGATTCCGGAGTGCTCTAAGAAATGAGCATCTTCAATGGACAAAACTGAATTCAGACAATTGGTTGGAATTTCTCCTAACGGAACATAGTTCTGCATAATTGGTTTTTGTTCAATGTACTGAGCTACTAAATCCGGATCCAAGGTGATTTCAGTCGCTTCAGCTAAAATATTGTTTTTTTCTGAAAAAACTTTTTGTAAGTTCTCGCTGTTATCAAATAAGGCAATCTGAAGCCCCAAGCCCTTCAGCTGAGGGTCCAAAGTTGGTTTGGTTTTAATGTATAAACAAGTGAATTCAAATTCCTCTGCCGTTCCATTTGGCAGATCCTTAAAGCAGTTTCCTTGGTTTTTACTTGTAAACTGTCCTTCCTGCAAAACTTTCTCTTCAGTTTGTTGCAAATAGTTTTTTCGGAAAAGTGTTTTTAATAAAAGAGATTTGTTAGGGTGAATCTGGGTTTCAAATGAATACGAAGATGAAAAATATTGTGTCGGTGGCAAGAATTTTTTTTGAGCAAGTCCGTCTTTGACCTTCTGATCTAATTGAAAAAGCCACGATACGAGGATTATGATGATTAGCGTCACAAGGCAGGCTGTTATTAAGGCAATTATTCGTAGCTTTTTCATGGATTTTTTAACAATAGAGTCGTAGAACTATTGAGTCAAGAAAGCCTAATTAAAATAAGGAGTTTCAGTGAAATTAAGTTCTGTACAAATTCAGAAATTGGTCGAAAAAATTTTTGATCAATGGAAGAAACAAAACATAATTATTTTCAAAGAAGACGAAAAGAAAGTTTTTGCTAGGGCCGTTGAAGCCATACAAGGTGATTATAAAAAAGAACAAGAATTAGAGTACGAAGTAAACAAAATGCTGGATCAGTTAGAAAAAAGTAACGCCGGCGAATTCCAACGCTACAAAATGTATCCCATCTTAAAACAAAAATTAGCTAAAGAACGGAAGATTGTACTATGAATTCAAATCTTTTGATTAGTGAAGATCGTCAGTCGCATTTGGCTCATGTTATAACCGATGCTATTTGGAATGATGATTTGGTTGATTATTCAGATGAAGATCAGGCTTTGCGTTTGGCAAAGATTGCGATTGCCGAATTTGTTAAAGAAGATTCCGAGATCGATCGCAGAGCCCGTGAAAAAGTGTCCAGTTTAAAACGTGGTGTCGTTGAAGGCAGTCCAGAGTGGGATATTATGTATAAAAAATATTACGAAGAAGAAAGAAACAAACGTGGCTAAAAAAATGAATAAAAAGTCGGTAAAATCGGCTCCGAAAAAGTCGGCTAAACCAGCCAAAAAAATGACTCCTGCCGCAACCAAAGGCAAACCCGCAAAAAAATCTGCTCAGGCAAAAAAAGCGGCACCAAAAGGCGCGGCACCGAAAAAACCTATGCCGAAGGCTGTAACTGCGAAGTCAGCTCCGATGAAAGCGACGCCCAGTAAACCTGTTTCAAATAAGGATTACACAAAAATTCTGACTCCTTTGGATGATCGAATTTTGGTGGAAACTTTGAAAGCTGAAAAGAAATCAAGTTCAGGTTTAGTTTTAATTGATTCAGCTCCAGACTCTTACGTACGCGCAAAAGTTTTGGCGGTAGGAAGAGGAAAAAGAAATAAGTTCGGAAAGATTCGTCCGTTAGATGTGCAAACGGGAGATAAAGTTCTCTACACTCCACGTATCGGAAATGAAATCAAAGTTTCTGGTCAGGATCTTTTTATTATTCGTGAGTCTGACGTTTTAGGTATTATTGAAGAATAAATTATGTTTGGAGTTAATATGAAAAGTATTTTAGTAATCATTTTG
>JAYVAZ010000014.1:0-6695 GCA_043750675.1 Pseudobdellovibrionaceae bacterium
AGACAATCGACAAACATAGAATTGATTCTATTTTGATTTAGAATTTCTTTTGCTTCTTCAGCTTTTGCCGTTACAAATACCTGAAAACCTTCGCGCGAAAAACCGGTTTTCAACGCCGATGCCAGTTGGCTATCATCTTCAACTATAAGAACCTTTTGTGCTAATTTTGCCAATTCAATCTCCCCAGTCTTATTTCGTCAAAAAGGTAGGAAATCTGAATAGCCTTAGGTCGAGGTTAGGCCTTTTTAATGAATTTAAAATACTTTTGTTCAACGACATCCATTTCCATTTCGTTGCCTGATCCATCCTTTACAGATGGAGGCGTCGCAAGGCCGGTATCATTAAATTCTTTACCAAAAGTAAAAAGGACATTTTTCTCTTCACCACTATCATCGGAATAATACGGAACGAAAAAAGATTCAACACGACCTTGGGCCGGTAAAAACCCCTGAACCATATTGATTTGATCCACAATTATTTTGGGGCACTCTTTATAGACGATGGGTGCAGTCCCTGCCGTGCCTACCCACTTGATCCACTCACGGATACCACATGAATTGATGCTTTTTACTCCATTTAGCTGCATGACCACGTTCTGCGCGCCATTTAAAGTATGCTGATTAAAATCAACGTCTTCATCAATGACGCCAGTTACGGTTACATTTACTTTTTCTCCAGCTTTGTCGATTTTAATATCAAACTTACTCATACTTCCCCCGTTACAAATTATAATTTAAACTTTGATCAAGTGAAGGCTTTTTTTCATATTTGCCCTTTGTCGATAACTTAAACCTGTCGGAATGATACAGGACACTACAGTTTTTTGTCCTGGAATCACACCTAAAAATAAATGCGAACAATGCTCGAACATAATAACACAACCTAAACCAGCGCCGCCTTCTCTAAAATTAATGGCGGCCCCTGCTCCGGTAGCGTAGACCTCTTTCATGCGCAGTAAAAACTTCTCAACTAGCAAAGATCCAAAGGGGTCCTCGCAAGTAATAACGAACTTGTTTTCTGTCATCAATAAATGCAATGATGCTTTTCTACCGTCGTCGTAAGTACAGATCTGAAAACCGTGACGGGCGGCCTCTTTAGGCGCATCAATAATAGCATTCATATACATTTCTTCAAAAATGGCTTCCACAGATTCAGTGACATTTTGATTTACGACATCACCTAAAAAATCGAAAACTTTAGATTTCAAGGCAGACTTATCTTTAGGACTTGAAAATTCTAGTTTCAATTCCTTTACCGGTTCGGAAACTAAAGAAGAGCCCAATGAATTAAAATAACTGGCAGGATCTAAAATCAAGTTTCCTGCTATTAAAATATCTTCATTGTAATGATTTTTATTCTTCTGCACGATGTGAGCGGCTTTTTTGTTGATTAGGTTTTCTACAACCTGATTGGGCTCTAAAGCATTTGAAACGACAATACACTGATTGGGCAATTGCTCGGGAAGAGAGTCAGCATGACATAATAAAATAGTTGAAAATTTCTGTTTTACATCTTCCGCTAGTTCGCTGATGAACTCATCATTTTGACAATTGATAATCATAAGACCTAACCTTCTTTCACGCGGAACATAAAAAAAGTTATATCGTCGATCAAAGAAGCCCCTTTTCGATATTCAGAAAATTGATCAGACATTATTTTAACACTGTCTGACACCGGAGGAAAATCTTTATTTGAACTTAATATTGATTTTATGAACTCACGCTCGCCCCAAGATGTCTTTTCGGGGTTTTGAATATCTGGAATACCATCTGTATAAAATAATATTCTGTCACCTAGATCTAACGTTAGTTTAGTTTGTTGATATACAGTATCTCTAGATTGTCCCAATCTTGGATTATTAACTTCATTCAGAGGGATTAAACTTTTCTTTTTTAGGATCTGGTCAGTCTTATTAATTAGATAGGGTGATTCATGACTGGCATTTGCGTAGACGAATTCTTTGGTAATGACATCGTATGAAGCCAAGAAAAAGGTCATCATGATACGACCTTTAGAAACATCGTAAATGGATTTATTTAACATGTTTAATGCTTCTGCTGGCTCGACATTCAATCTTTCAATGATAGTTGCCGCCGATTTCGCCGCACTCGTAATTAATGCCGCCGGCGCACCATGTCCGGTTGCATCTCCAATCCAAAGAAAGATTTTATTTTCCACTTTTGAATAGTGCCACCAGTCACCGCCACACTCAGATGCGGGCTCATAGTATCCTGCTATTTCCACATTCTCGATGTCTGCATGGGTCGGAGGAAATAACGTTTCCTGAACGGTCTTTGCCGTCTTTAACTCCCCTTGCATTCGAGCTTTTTCTGCGGTTTCCAATAGAAGTCGCTGAACTTCTTCGGCCATAGCATTAAAACTGGTAGCTAAACTTCCGATTTCATCTTTGCCTTTAACTTTTACTCGAATATCAAATTGTCCTTCAGCCACTTTTTTCGTTGCGTGAAACAGTTCTGTTAAGGCGCGAGTCAAGGTGCCGGAAGCAAATAGACTGATTATCGCCGTCGCCGAAAGCAACAATCCAAAAAAGATTAAAGATTTTTTCTTTAAAATGTCGACGGCTCTTAAAGCTTCACCTTTGTTAACTAATGAAACTACGGAAATGTTTCCATAATCAGATTTCGAAAAGGACGCTAACAGAGTTTCGCCGCGATTATTAACAACCTGTTCGGTCCCCGTATTAAATTTTTTGCCTTGCGCTCGCTCTAGAAATCCGGCACCAATCAAATCGGAAAGTTTGGCCGATTCATTGGATGCAGGGCCAAATAGAACTTCTCCATTTTCACCCAACAAATACGATTCGGTATTACCCGGGACTCGAAAGCTTTCCGCCAAATGACTTAAACGGGAGGAAGCAATAAAAGTATAATTTTTGTTGTTGGTGGTGTCGCTGATATTTTCGACAAACCAAATACGATCATCCGCAAATGGAACACGCAAATAGCGCTCTTTGATGGCTCCGTCACTTAGGAATTTGTTTAAATCTTTAAACTCCGAAACTTCATTCAGGCCTTCGCCTTCAGTTTTTTCAACAATCCCGACTTCTTTAAATTGACCATCATTATTTTCGAAGGCCGCAATCCACAACAAACCATTATCGGACTCGACTATACTCTTGGAAACGCCGGCAAATTTTCGCTCGCTAAAGAATTCTTGTAAAACTGGACGTAGGGACGATACCGCCGAATTTAACTCGGTACTTACTTGTGACGATAAAGTTTTTGAAACCGCAGTCGAGGACTCAAATACGTAAGCAATCTTGTCTGCCTCGAAAACCTTCGTTGCCATCATCAAATATAGACCTAAGGTCAGTAATGGTAAGATGGTCAATAATATAAGAATTTTATAGCGGATCGACAAATTCATACCGACTCAGTATGAAACGTTCTCCTACAAATGTGTAGTCTAACTCTATAGGTCCGGACAATGGTCCACTCCATTTTATACCTAAAGTGCCGATATCAGGACAGAAGAAAAATATGATAAAAGATTTTAACAGAACAGAAAAAATTATACTTGGAATAGCAAGCTTCATGTTTGTTGTATTTTCATACTTAATGTATGACGATTCCTTAATTTTTTCGCTGTTTAACGGCGACAATTTAGACTCTATTGGAGTGGTCACGAAAACCGAATCTGATGTTCGACAAAAAATTTCAAAGCAGTATATTTGGTTCAATACCAAAGCGAACAATAAGGTACACTTTGGTGATAGTATTTTTACCGGTGACCAGTCTTCTGCCTCTGTAACTTTAAAAGATGGCTCGGTTTTAGAAATCGAACCAAACTCACTAATCGTCTTCAACATTAACGGTAACAAATTAAATCTTGATTTAAAATTTGGTGAATTAAACGGTAATTTGGTGAACGCGATTGAAGTCAAATCGAATAACAAAATTGAAAACGTCAGCAACAAAATTAAACTGGAAGTTAAAAACGCGAATGTCAAAATTGATGATCTGTCGAAACCGAAGGCGGTCAACAAAGACGATAAGACCGTTATCGTGTTTAATGACAACACTACGAAAAACTTAATTCACTACAAACGAAATGTTCCTTTCATCGCCAGCTGGACTACAACTCGAGAATTCAGCAAGTTTGCAGTTGAAATGTCTGGAAAAAGCGATTTTAAGAAAACCGTACTTAGAAAAAGCACCACTAGTAAGAAGATTTCATTTAATGATTATCCTCCGCGCGGTGGATTCTATCTAAGAATCAAAGGTTATGATGCTAATGACGAATTAAGCGCAACCAGTGCTATCATTCCGGTGGTTATCAATAGTTCAGCGATCCCACAAATAACGAAGCCGACTATGGCGCAAGAAATTGAAGTTAAATTTGACGAAGATCAAAAGGCTACTGGGCCAGACTACGCAGATATCGTATGGCAAACGAACGGACTAAAGGGTCCTTACGAAGTAGAAATTGCTAAAGACGAAGAATTCAAACAGATCGTTCAACGGTTTTATAGTAATAAGAATGTGACAAAATCAAAGCCTCTTGAAAGTGGCAACTATTTTGTAAAAGTACGTCAAAGCAATCAAAAAGTAAGCTTACAAAATGGCGAAGAGATGAAAATTGACTTCTTATGGTCTGAACCAGTTGAGTTCTCTGTAAATCGATTGGGGTCAAGTCCCCTCGCTGCACCTGAATTAATACAAAATAATATTTCATTCAAACCACCAGAGCAAGAACCAATCCCAGTTGAATGGAAGGCCGTTGAACGCGCCAATCAATATATAGTGGAGTTTTCGAAAACTAAAAACTTCAAAACGGTTCAAGCTTTTAAGTCAGAGCGAACCACTTTGCAAACTCAAGTTATCAACCCAGGTAAATACTTTTATAAAGTAACGGCTCTTACGAAAATGGGCAAACGTGGTTCTCCTAGTGAAATTGGCCTACTTACTATAGATGTAAATAAACCAATACTGTCACCGATTGCACCCAAACAGGTGCGTGGTAAAACACCGGACGCAGTGCCAACGGCTACCGATGTTAATTTGGCCTGGACACAAGTTCCTTATGCCGACTCTTACCTAATTCAAGTTTCTGACAATCAAAATTTTGAAAAACCGGTTCAGTTCAATGCGAGAACTCCTAGCAGCGTTGTCAGCATCCCACAGCCTGGGGTATACAATATACGCGTCCAACCATTAAGTAAAACTGGAACCCCAATTACCGAGTTCTCAGATCCCCAGTTGGTAGCGTATACTTTTAAAGTTCCATTAATTCGTCCACAACAAAAGGAACCAGCTGATCAGATAACTCTTTATTTTCAACGAAATGAAGAAACTCCGTTCTGGTTAACCTGGAATTCAGTTAAAGATGCCGATAGCTACACGATCGAGATTGCAAAGGATCCAGAGTTCAAAAAGATTATTATTAGCAAACAGTTAACAACCACTAAGTATTTATTTAAAGAAAAGTTGAACAACGAAGATCTTTACTGGAGAGTTCGTTCGGAATCTGGCGAAAAGGTTTCCGACTGGGCTGGGCCACGAAAGATGTTGATTCGATTTGGACGACAAGCGGGCGGCTAATTTTGGAATTTAGACTATTTGACACACTACTAGAGCCTATTTTTATCCTGAATGAGATTCAGGAAGTGGTTTATTGTAATGAACCGGCTGCACTGATGTGCGATCTGAGTTCGCGCAAAATTGTTAGAAACAAAATGAAGTTTACCGAAATTTTCCGTTTTGAAGATGATATTTCCTACTTTAAAGACCTTCAAACTGTAAATGAATCTATGCCGTATCTAGAAACCAGGTTCTATTGCGAGGGCGGTAAGGAAGGTAAAGTTCAAATCACGACTCAGCCTTATTATTTGGCGGATACCAAAAGTTGGATTATTTTCTTCCGTGACGTTACGCTGGAAGAAACATTACAAAAAAAATACCGAGCCGAATTAGAAAAAAAAGAAGATGTGATTAAGGATTTGCAAAATGCGAAGGCCGAATTACAAAACTATTCAAAAAACTTGGAAAAAATGGTCGACGAGCGCACGACCGAAGTTAAAAAATTAAATACTACAATGACTGCCCTATTGGATTCATTACAACAAGGATTTTTTATCTTCAATAAAGACGGGATTTGTTTGGATGTGGCTTCAAAAGCTTGTTTAAACACCATTCAATGTCACCCCTCCGGATTGAAAATTTGGGATGTCTTAAAACTACCGGAAAAACAGGTTGAGGGATTTAAAAAATGGACCCTGACTTTGTTTTCCGAAATGCTTCCATTCGAAGATTTGGCCCCACTGGGTCCCCCCACTTTTCCAAATAGCGATGGTAAACACATTCAGCTTGAATACTATCCTCTAAAGGGCATAGAAAATCAAACCGACGCGATTGTTGTTGTAGCCAGCGATATATCAAACCTGATCACCGCACAAAATGAAGCCGCTAAAGAGCGTTCACATGTGCAAATGATCTTAAAATTAGTAAAACATAAAAAAGAAGTCTTCAGTTTTATAAACGAAACCCAAAATCTGCTTTCTCAACTAGATACCGAATTCATGAAATCCGAAATGGATCAGGCGTCTTACTTCCGTCTATTGCATACGCTAAAAGGTGGCGCGGCATCTTTTTCAATACAGAAAATGGTTGATATTTGCCACCACGCCGAAAATTACCTCAGCGAATACAAATACAATCCGACTCCGGAACTTTTAG
>JAYVAZ010000015.1:0-1524 GCA_043750675.1 Pseudobdellovibrionaceae bacterium
TACATGACCGCAAAAATTTATTCACAAAAAAACCTTTCGGTAAAACAGGCCGAAGTAAAAAGCCTGATCATTGATAACAATCAATGCAATGGTGTTGTGCTGGACGATGGTTCGCAGATTTTGTCCAAGTCAACTATTATAACAACCGGAACTTTTATGAACGGTGTTATGCATGTTGGTCTGGAACAGCAATCTGGTGGCCGCGTTGGCGACAAAGCTACTGTAGGAATATCGGACCAATTAGCTAGCTTTGGTTTTGTGGTTCAAAGACTTAAAACCGGGACTCCGGCACGTTTACATAAGGATTCAATTGATTGGTCAAAAACGGTTCCGCAATATGGGGATGAAGTATTTTTCCCGTTTAGTTTTTTATCTGAACGCCAATTGAAGCTGCCGCAAGTGGCTTGTTATCTTTCGCGAACCACTGAAGAAACGCATGAAATTATTCGTAAAAATTTAGACAAATCACCCATGTATTGCGGAATTATCGAGGGCACAGGTCCCCGGTATTGTCCCAGCATTGAGGATAAAGTTACTCGATTTGTTGATAGAGTTTCGCATCAGACTTTTTTAGAGCCTGAGGGGCTAAATACTGACTTGATTTACCTTCAGGGGATTTCTACTAGTCTACCGGTTGATGTTCAGGATTTGTTTTTAAAAACTATTCCTGGGCTGGAAAACGTAAAAGTTGTTCGTTATGGGTATGCGGTTGAATATGATTTTATTGAACCAACCCAGATTTATCATTCCCTAGAAACACGGGGAATTGCGAACCTATTTTTAGCGGGCCAAATTAATGGAACCAGCGGATATGAAGAGGCCGCAGCGCAGGGATTTATTGCCGGTGTAAATGCGGCCAAAAAGATCGATGAAAAAGGCCCCTTTATTTTGGAAAGAGATCAGGCCTACATCGGGGTGTTAATCGATGATTTGATTACCAAAGGGACTCGCGAACCGTATCGAATGTTTACTTCGCGCGCTGAGCATCGGTTGGTTTTGCGCGAAGATAACACAATTGATCGTTTAGTAAATCAGAGCTTAAATGTTGGCATTTACGCGGAAGCACAATTTGAAGTACTGAATTCTTTAAAAGTAAGACGCAGTAATCTAATTGAAAAAATGAATTCAGAAAAGATTTTTCCGACCAAGGACGTGCAGGCAAAACTAGTTGAAATCGGCTCTACTGTTTTAGGAAAATCAATTACATTCGCAGATTTATTACGTCGGACCGAGATCATTAGTTCACACCTTAAGGGGTTTGGTTTTGACATGGATTCTGATCCGTTGGTTGCCGAACCAGTTGAAATTGAAGTGAAATATTCTGGATACATAAAGAAGCAGTTAGAATTGATAAATCAGTCGAAGCGGATGGAAGGCTTGTTAATTCCGGAAGGATTTTCTTATAATGAAATTCGCGGATTATCGAATGAAGAAGTTGAAAAGTTGTCACGAATCAAACCTCGAACTTTGGGACAGGCGCAGAGAATAAGTGGAGTAAATCCTTCTGCTATCCAAGCAATTTTG
>JAYVAZ010000016.1:0-13068 GCA_043750675.1 Pseudobdellovibrionaceae bacterium
AATAAATCGAGGCAATCAGTCACGCTGTGCCAAACCGGAAACAATTACGTGAACACTACAACCATCTATCAGAAGTGGTTATGCGTGCCGGCTATTTTGATGGTGTTGAAAAGAAACTAGATGAAAGCATGAAAGACGAACCGCGTAGATTGAATGACGAACTTGTCCGAGCAAAAGAAGCGCTATCAAATGTAGAAAAAGAAATTGCTGCGACATTTCGATTCCAACTCCAGGCCGCAGGAGGACCGGAAACCGTTCAACTGACGGCCACGCATCTTGAGAAGCTGGGGCGCGATAAAAAAATTGTAATGAATCGAATATTGGAACTTGAGGAAATCGAACGCGCCCAAGAGGACGCGGCTGGTGTGCGACGAATCATTGAAGTGAATATGAAAGAGTTCAAAAGAAGTTTTCATAAGGCATCGCCACCAACGAAGCGTAGGCTCCTGCGAAAAATTCTTTGGAAATTGGTTTATCAGCCGAATGGCTTAGATGCTTATTTCAATTTTGATGAAGGTCGATCAGAACGTGAGACTTTGAATTCGGTATCGAGTACGGCAACAAACCTGGTGCCTTTTAAACAAAAAAAACAGGCTAAACCTGTTTTGAATCTGTCGTTTGATTTATTGCCGGTTGAAGGAATTGGATGGGGTACATGGACTCGAACCATGGAATGATAGAATCAAAATCTATTGCCTTACCAACTTGGCTATACCCCATCAGTGCTTGAACTAGTGGAACAAATTAGAAAAAATCCAAGCTTTATGCAATGTTTTTTTCGCAATTGCCCGGGAACTGGGCAGTTTTGCCCCGGATCGTAAAAAATGAGGGATTCCCGAAGGTTACTGAGATCCGGACGAATTTTCTTCGAAAGAATTTTAGAGAACTAAGATCGCAATTGCGTTATCCCGCGAGACTCTTAAGGTATTGGTTCCTTTTTTTAGGTTCTTCAAAACATCAGAAGCGGATTTTACTTCCTTGCGATTGACATCCAAAATCACATCTCCCGGTTCTAGGCCGGCTTGGCCGGCGGTAGAATTTCTTGCGACTTCTACAACAACAGGACCATCCAAATCTTCAGGGATTTCGTACTCCTTACGTAAAGAGTCCGACATATTAGTCACATTAAATCCCAACTCAAAAGGGGCATCCTGCGTTTGAAATTTTTTGCCGCTAATCGGTGGCTCTTCCCATTTTGCCATTTTCTTTTCGGTTCGTTCTCCTACAGTAATATCTAAAGTTAACTTCTTGCCTTCGCGATTTACTTTGATTTTTGTAGCTCCCCCGATATTTGCTGCCGCAACGGCATCAGTTAAGTCCATCGGACCTTTAATTTTTTTACCGTTAAATTCAGAAACGACATCATAGGTTTTTAACCCGGCTTTGGCAGCGGGGCTTCCGGCTTCCACGCTGGCGATCACGCAGCCTTCACCGGGTTCCAGATCAAATTGTTTTGCGTACTGTGGACTAAGTTCGGCCAAACCCACTCCCAAAAAACCGACTTTTACTTTTCCGTTTTTTTCCAATTGGTTCAAAATAGTTTTTGCTTCATCAATAGGAATGGCAAATCCGATATTTTGTGCACCACCGATGATCGCCGAATTCACCGCGATCACTTGTCCTTTTAAGTTCACCAGTGGTCCGCCCGAGTTACCTGGATTGATTGGGGTATCGGTTTGCAACAATGGAAAACGGTTGATGTCGCCGACTTCTCGGCCTTTGGCCGAAATAATCCCTTTCGTCATTGTATGCCCTTGGCCAAAGGGATTTCCAAATGCGGCTACCCATTCGCCCACTTCAACATCTTTCGAAGTTCCCAGGGTTAACGCTGGAAATGGTTTATCGGATTTAATTTTAATTAACGCCAAATCAGTTCGAGTATCTTTACCGATTAGTTTCGCCTCGTAAAGTTTATCAGAGTTTTCATTCAGTTGAACTTTGATCACGTCAGCGCCATCTACGACATGATTGTTAGTTACGATTAAACCATCTTCACGAATGATGAACCCGGTTCCTAACGCCATCTGCGGACGAACATTTCTGGGCGCCATTTGCCTTCCGTAAAATTGTTCTAACATATCCATCATTGGATCGCGGGGTCCGCGGCGTATTTTAGTTTCGGTCGAAATATTAACGACCGAAGGATTAACTAATTTAGCTAATTCAATAAAAGCATTGGCCGGTAGGGGGTCGCCGGATTTAATCACCGGAAGTTTCTGCGCATGGGCTTCTACCAAGAAAGTCCCGTAAGCCACAGTTAAAGAAATAAAAAGCAAAACAAGAGCTTGGCGGATTTTATGATCCAGGGGTGATTTATTCGTTTTTTTATTCATTTAAAACTCCTTTTGTCTGGCTGTAGTATTTCGGCCGGACTCAGAATAAACATTCGGTCCCAACCAGTAACTTTCTCCATAATCGTTCTATTTCAAAGAAAGTAAAGGCCTTAAAAATACGGATTAAAACATTTTGTTACATAAGATTTGTGATTTAATCTGATAATTTCATCCACGCGATTTTAAATGAGAAAAGACAAATCCAGATTAAAAAATACCGATGTTTTTTAATCTTTATTAAAAAGATTTAATCTGTTTTTATACCCTGTTTTTTCTAAATTGAACGTCAATGTAATTATTTTATCTATTTATAGTTTATGTTGGGCCTCCAGCGCCCATGGATGGGCGGCTGTTGCTGGTTGAATCACGGAGGATGTGCCCAACGTAAACTATAAATAGATAAAATAGGGATAGGAGAATTTATAAAAAACAGAATGTATAAAAAAGGCCTGGCACCTATTTATTGTTGACGAATTTTAGTTGGAGGTCGGTAAGAACTTGTTCCAGAAGGTTGTATTCTTCGGGAGTCAAATTGCCTTTAGTTTTTTCTTTTAACATCAGTAATAAATCTATATTAAATTTAGCCATCGGTTTATCTTTAGTTTTTGCAGCATCGGGCTCGTCAGTGATTCCTAAAGACATGGCCGCGGAAGAAGCGATAGACATGGTTAGCATTGAAAAGTTAGCGTGCAAATTTTCCATAAAATCTCCTTGTCCAGCCAGAGGCTTTTCGCTCCGGGCCTTGTCTAGCCGGGGGATTTTCCCCCTGTTAAAAAATCAAACAGTGCCCTAAATTGGAAAGTATCCTATCAGTTTTTGTATCCTAGTTTCAATACTTGGGTGTGTTAAATAAAACCAATTTTTTTCGCGAACACCCAAGGGATTTACAATAAATAAATGACTGCTACAAGGCGGAATATTAATCAGCCCGGCATGGGTCAGTCCATCCAATTTCCACAGCACAGTAGCCAGTTTTTTCTTGTCTTGAATTAATGCAGCGGCTAATTCATCATTTTCAATAAAGTTTTTTTCACTTAAGGTTAGCCGGATGATTAACCAAGCAATCGGAGATAACATAGTTAAAAATGGTCGCTGAACCATTCGGTTTTGCATCAAATTGATAATCCAGAATTGATCTAAAAATTGCGCCAGTCCAATAAAAGTGTTTGCTATGGAACTGCTTACTGAAAAAGCAAAAGTATCGTGTCGCTGAATATGACATATTTCATGGGCTAAAACGGCGTTCAGTTCGTCTTCGGTTAGCTTGTTGATTAGGCCTGTTGATAAACCTATCGACGCATTTTGCCAGGGCGTAGCCAAAGAAAAAGCAATAGCAGTGGGCTCTTCTACTATAAATAGTAAGGGTTTTTCCATTGCTAAAACTTTACTGAAATTTTCTAATTTTTCATTTATACGCCAAGGATCTTGTCCGGATTGAAGTTTCGCATCTAATTTTTTTATAATTTGTGCTTTGCCATAAATGAAAACGATGAAATTAAGGAAAGACATTAATAGGAAGCTAATGAATAATCCCAGTCGCCCGCCTGTATGGTAGCCTAAAAACAAAATGCCTAAAGAAATTGCTACCAGGAAAAACCAGACCTTAGTCGTATTAGAGATGTGTAGATTCATACTAATGACTTAAGCACCGCTGCCCAAATTTTTCAAGCCAGATCATTTATAGCTGGCACGAGTCTAAGCTTGCGAAACTTAACAGGGAATTGTCAAATAGTAAGATCCAAAGGGGGCCAGTGTGGAAATTGATATTTTAGCCTTAAACGCAGCGATCAAACAAGAGAGTCAGTTTGTTGATAGAATGATTGCTGAGGTTTCAAAAATAGTTGTCGGTCAGAAAGACATGCTGGAAGGTGTGTTGATGGGATTGCTGACGGGCGGTCACGTACTATTAGAGGGGGTTCCGGGTTTAGCAAAAACACTGACGATCTCCAGCATCTCGCAATCGATCTCTTTAGATTTTCAAAGAATTCAATTCACTCCTGATTTGCTACCTACGGATTTAATTGGAACGATGATTTTTAATCCTAAATCGGGCGACTTCGCTCCGAAAAAGGGACCAATATTTACTAACATCGTTTTAGCCGATGAAATCAATCGTGCTCCGGCCAAAGTTCAATCGGCGTTGTTAGAAGCAATGGCAGAAAAACAAGTCACCATAGGCGATACTTCCTATAAATTGGAACAACCCTTTTTAGTTTTGGCTACACAAAATCCTTTAGAGCAAGAAGGAACTTATCCGTTGCCAGAAGCGCAGATGGATCGTTTCATGTTTAAGATTAACGTCACTTATCCCAACAAGGCGGAAGAATTAGAAATCGTTAACCGTATGGGCACAAATGATAAACACGTTATTCAGCCGGTGATCACACGCGAAGAATTATTGCGCGCCACTAGTCGTGTTGATCAAATTTACGTCGATCAAAAAATTAAAAATTATATTGTAGAAATTGTTATGGCTTCACGTAAACCCGGTGAATTTGGTTTGGGCCATATTGCTAATTTACTTTCGGTGGGTGGTTCTCCACGGGCCAGTATTTCTTTAGTTCGCGCGGCGAAGGCACACGCTTTCTTAAGGGGTCGTGGATACGTTACCGCCGAAGACGTTAAGGCCATTGCTTACCATGTTTTACGTCATCGTCTGATTTTAACTTACGAAGCCGAAGCCGAGAATATGAAGTCGGATGAAATCATCAAAGAAATTTTGAAAAATATTGAAGTGAATTAATGCAGTTACCTCCAGAGATTTTAAAAAAAGTTAAGCTGTTAGAAATCAGCACCCGCAAATTAGTGAACAATGTGTTTGCGGGCGAGTACCATACTTTTTTTAAAGGGCAGGGGATGACTTTTGCCGATTTCCGCGAATATGTTCCCGGTGACGACGTTCGAACCATTTCCTGGGCGTTGACCGCACGCGCGGGAAAACCTTACATTAAAAAATTTGATGAAGAACGCGAACTAACTACTATTTTGGCAGTTGATGTCAGTGGCTCTTCGGATTTTGGAACGAAGGAATTTTTTAAAGGCGAAGTGATGGTTCACGTCGCAGCACTTTTGGCCTTTAGTGCGACTAAAAATAAAGATCAGGTGGGATTATTAATGTTTTCTGATCAGGTTGAACATTATGTCCCGCCGGCAAAAGGCAACGGACATGTTCACCGTATCTTGCGCGATCTTTATTATTTTAAACCAAAAAGTCGTAAAACGCAGATCGGTAGTGGCCTGACCTACCTGCAAGGGATTCTAAAAAAGCGCGCCTGTATTTTTGTTATTTCAGATTTTATGGATAAAAATTATGAACAAAATTTGCGCCGTTTAGGACGTAAACATGAAGTTGTGGCCCTGGTAGTGCGTGATCGGGCCGAACAGGAATTGCCGCGTATGGGAGTCGTTGACTTGCATGATGCTGAAACCGGCGAAATTGTTAGTGTAGATACGGATTCTAAAACCTTTCAGTATGAATACCAAAATTATGTGAAAAAACGCAACGAAGAGCGCGATCGACAATTAAAGTTAGCTCAAGTCGATAGGGTTGATATGTTCTGCGATAAAGATTATGTCGATGAATTGATTAAATTCTTTAAACGGAAAAAGGCCAGATAATTAATGAGCACAATTGATTGCAAGCCATTACAAGATATCGAAACTACGCCACTGACTGTCGGTGTGAAGTTTGATTTATCTTGTGAAGGCGAGTGGCCAGAAGTTTTCGATGTTTCCAAAGCGGAAATGCGCATTTCACCCGAAGATAAATTTAAAATTAAAATGTTAGAGATTCAAAAACAGTCGACCACTAAATATTTGTTGAAGGTGGTTAGTTACAAAACGGGCGTTCACGATTTGAAAGCGGTCCAGCTGGTGGATGCCGATCACTCGGTCGTTTTATCGGATTTGAAGTTTGGTGTAAAGTCGGTGATGGATCCACAAAAACCTATTGATAAACCTTTCGGCCTCATTGGTCCGATGGATGTTAGCGTGGCTTTGTATTATTGGTTTGCCTGGGGTTTTGCGGCGTTATTCTTAGTGCTGATAGTCGTTGGATTATTAAAACGACGATGGGACCGCAAAAAGTTGATTTTGGAATTGCAACAGTATGATTCAGCCCAAACGCCTTATCAGCAATTTCATGCCACGGGCAGGCAACTGAAACGTCAGCATTTGTTTTTAAGTTCTGAATCGGTAGAAAAAGTTGATGAAAAAGAATTTATTCAGCTGATTAATGATATTGAAAAAAGTTTAAAATTGTATTTAACCAGGTCGTATCGAATTCCAGCCTTAAAATGGTCAGAGAACGTTATTGTTTCAGAATTAAGAAAAGAATTTAAAAAGCGCGGCTCTAATCAAAATGATGAGGAATTTCTTACCGAACTGAAAAAGGTCCTTAAAGAAGGTACCTTAATGCAAAAAACTAAAAATTATCACGGACAAGACGTGCGACAGTTGTTAAAGATGGCCCAAGCCATCGTTGAAAAATTATTCCAGGCGGAACAAAAGAAGGGGCTTAAATGACCTTTCATTCGCCTTGGGCATTTTGGTTGTTTGTGCCGCTTTTTTTGGTGGCGGCCTATTCTTTTCTGCAAAGAAAAAAAGGTACACCTTCGATTCAGTTCAGCCATGTGGCCTTTATCCGTTCGGTTCGGCCAGGAATAAAAGTTCGGTTGCTTAGTTTACCTTATTGGTTGCGGGTGATTGCGTTGATTTTAATCGTCGTGGCAATTGCAAGGCCGCAGTCTTCGGACACTTTGATTAAAAAAAATGTAGATGGTATCGATATCATGATCGCGTTTGATATCTCGGACTCGATGTTAATTGAAGACATGAAGCCGTTGAATCGTTTGGAATCGGCAAAAGAAACAATTAAACAATTTGTTAAGTCGCGTTCTTCGGATCGAATAGGTGTTGTTATATTTGCCGGGGAAGCTTTTACTTTGATTCCGTTAACTTTGGATTATGAAATGATTTTAAACCGAATTGATGAGGTCCAAACCGCGCAACAAGCCCGGATTAAAGATGGTACGGCTTTGGGTGTGGCACTGGCCAATGCGGCTGGCCGTCTAAAGGACTCTACGGCAAAAAGTCGGGTTGTTATTTTTATGACCGACGGAGAAAACAATTCGGGAACTATCGATCCCGAGACTGGTTTAGCAATAGCCAAGGGTTACGGAGTAAAAATTTATTCCATTGGTATTGGCCGCGATGGTGCTACGAAAATTCCCGTTTATCAAAAAGATGTCTTTGGAAATAAAGTAAAAACCTATCAGCCATTTGAGTCGACAGTAAATGATGACCTGCTTTCCCGAATGGCTAAAGAAACTAACGGGAAATATTTCCGTGCTTCCAGAGAAGATTCATTGGCGGGAGTTTTTAAAGATATCGATCGTTTAGAAAAAACAAAAATCGATGTGAATAAATACACTCGGTACAATGAACATTATCAGTTTTTACTGTGGATCGCTTTTGGAATTTATATTGCCAGTGTTTTTCTTAATTTAAGTATCATGCGGAGGGTTCCATAATGTTTCGATTTGAAAACCTATCCGCGTTTTATTATTTATATCTATCTTTGGTTTTGATCTTGTTTATGTTTATCTTTGATAAACTCAGCCAGAAAAAAATGGATAAAAATCTTGGGAAACGGTTAGCGCCATTTTTAACGATGTCTTTATCTAAGAATCGAAGACGTTGGAAGCGATTTGCGCAAATGTTGGTTCTGTCGTTAATGTTGGTCGGGTTGGCTCGACCGCAAATGGGTCAAAGTACCACTGAAGTAAAATCCGAAGGTATCGAACTGATGTTGGCTGTCGATGTTTCAGAAAGTATGTTGGCCGAAGATCTTCGGCCTAGTCGGCTAGAGCAAGTTAAAATCGAAATGTCCCGATTGGTAGAAATGTTACCTGGTCATAAAATTGGTTTGATTGCTTTTGCGGGTTCGGCTTCATTGATGTCGCCCATTACAAATGACCCTTCGGCACTGAAAATGTACATTGATGCCTTATCGACCCTTTCGGTCAGTTCACAAGGAACCGAATTTTCCGCGGCGTTATCAGAGGCGCAGTCGGCATTCGAACGTGGTGGAACTTCGGAGGATTCTTCAACTAAAGTCACACGGGTCATTTTAATTGCCAGTGACGGGGAAGACCAAGAACCCGGGGCATTGGATCAGGCTAAAAAGTTAACCGAAAAGGGATATCGCATTTTCACTGTTGCCTATGGGACGGAAAAAGGCGCACCGATTCCCCAGCGTGATCAAATGGGATATTTACGCGGCTATAAGAAGGACAATAAAGGCCAAACCATTTTGACGACCGTGAATGGAAAAGAATTAAAAGCATTGGCTGAAAGTGGCCGCGGTGGTTTTTATTTTTCATCTTTTGGATCTAATTACTTAACGAACCTGGTGGAAGACATTAATAAACTGGAAAAAACACAATTTGAATCGCAAGTCGCGACTCAATACGATGAAAAGTTTCAAGTTATTTTACTTGCGGCTTTTATATTGGGCTGTTTGGAATTAATCCTGGGCGAAAGAAAATCGGGCTACCGCCTATGGAAGGGCCGATTTGAGGTACCACCAGCATGATAAAAAAATCATTTTCTTTTATTCTTTCCGTTCTAGTGGTTTTAATTCCTTATACTATTCTTGCGGCCAAAAAAGACTCCAGGGTGACAGCCCAAGTCGCGGAAGAGCCAGCCAATCTAAAAGGTGAAGTCGCTCCTGGGGATGAAACCGTGTCACCCACGGAGGCGCAGCAATCAACAGTGGCGCCGTCGCAGGAAACCGAAATCCCCTTGCCGAACGGTGCAGGCGGCGGTGAACAACCGCAGGGCGAAGGCACTGGGTCGAACAGCGGCGATGAGGGGACCACCCCTAAGGAGCCCGAATTTAAAACCGTGCACTTAAAAACCACCGACCATTCGAAAAACTCCAAGGCCTTCGTTGATTTAAATAATCAAGGATTGGCAGAACTAAAAGCGAAAAATTATTACGCGGCCGTGGAAAAATTTGCTGCGGCCTTAGGATTAAATCCGTATAGCGCCGAAGTGCAAATCAATTTTGCTATAGCTTTGGATGCCTTAGGAAAAACGGAAGAGGCCTTGCTGGCCCTGCAAAGTAGCGCAAAAATTTCAGATAACTTGGAAGTTAAATTTATCTCCGAATACAATCAGGGAGTATTGCTGTCGAAGGGCGAAGATAAGGATCGGGCGATTTCGCATTATCAAAACGCATTGGATATTAATCCAGAATCTTTCGAAACCAAGGTCAATATTGAGCTGTTGACCGGTGAAAATGGCGGCAAAGGCAAAAGCGATAAACAAGATAAAGATCAAAAGGATCAAAAAGACAATCAGGATAAAAAAGACAAGGGCGACGGTAAAGATCAAAAAGATCCGAAGGATAAAGACAAAGGCGAAGATCCAAAAGAGGATCAGCCTAAAAAATATGGCAAAAATAAACCTCAGCCCAAGCCCTTTAAAAGCGAAGAGTTAACTCAAGGTGATGTGAATAAAATTTTGAATGAATTACGTCAGCAGGAACAAAAAATCCGCGCCGAGTTTAATAAGAAAATTATTAAGGAGAAGCCTCGTGATAAAGACTGGTAATATCTTCCTTACAAAATATTTTGTATTTCTGTGTTTTCTTTTTTCTGGTTGGGCCGCGCTGGCAGGACTTCAGGTCACTGCCACTGTAGATCGGACCGAGGCCGCCATCGGTGAAACTTTTACGCTGGTGGTTTCGGTTCAGTCCAGCGATGAAGTCGATATTTCCGAACCTAGGGTTCCTAATTTAGATGGATTCGATTTGGTGAACACTTGGAATTCCAGTAGTACCAGCAGTAAATTGGTGCAGGGTGCGAACGGCATGCAGTTCGATACGATTCGCCGACAAGATTTCAATTATATGTTATCTCCAAAAAAAGCCGGCAAAATTTCGATCCCGGCTTTTGAAATTGTCGTTTCGGGAAAACCGCAATTTACCAAACCTATTATTATGACTATCTCCGCCCCCGGAAGCGGAGCCGGCAAGGCTCCGAAGGGGCGTGGGCAAGTAAATCCTGGTGGTGGTGCTGGAAATTTCTTTGATGACATGGATGATGCCGAAGAAATGTTTAATCAATTGCTGCAGCGTCGAGGAATGCATGTTCCTAATGCGCAACAACGTGCACCAATTAATCCTAACGAAGCGTTTTTTATTCAAGTCGAAGTCGACAAAAACGAAGTTTTCGAAGGAGAACAAATTGTCGCCAATTGGTATCTTTATACTCGAGGTAATTTATTGTCATTAGATCGATTGAAGTTCCCCGATCTCAAAGGTTTTTGGAAAGAAATTATCGAAGAAGTACCAGCGCTCAATTTTACGCAAGAAATTATAAACGGTGTACCTTATCGTAAGGCATTATTAGCCAGCCATGCCTTGTTCCCGATTAAATCGGGAACGGCGATTATCGATGAATATAAAGTAAAAGCCAGCGCCCAATTGCCTACGGGTCCCATGGGAAGTTTTGGTTTTGGTCAGGCGTACACTTATACGCGTTCAAGTGAAAGAGTAAAAATCAAAGTAAATCCATTACCCACCGAAGGTAAACCCGGTGATTTCAGTGGCGCCGTAGGCCAGTTTGATGTCAATGCGTTTGTTGAAGGCGAGAAGTTTCCGGCACATCAGCCGCTGTCTTTGAAAGTGCGTTTTGAAGGATCAGGAAATGCCAAATTAATCGAACTTCCTCCGTTAAATCTTCCCAATACGGTTGAATTGTTTGACACAAAATCGGAATCCAAATTTTTCAAAAATGGAAAAAGCTATAAAGAATTCGAGGTTCTGATTGTTCCCCGACAAGAGGGTCCTTTAACGATTCCGAAGTTTTCAGTGTCTATGTTTGATCCGGTTTCACGAAAGTACGTAACTAAAACCACCGAACCTATCCAGTTAACCATTTCGCCGGGCCAGAAGGGCGCTGGCCAAGATCAGCGAATGGATAGTTCCAAAAATCAGGTGAAGGTTGAAAAGGCCTTGGCCTTGCCAGTTTTAATTATGAAATTGGATCATCCCCCGGTGAAAATGCCCCTAGCCAGCTGGGGAATTGTTTTTATTCTAGTTGTCGGAATTCTTGGGTGGCATGCACGCAAGGAATTTCAGTTCGGACTAAAACAAAAGTCTTTAAAAGTAGAACTTGTTAAACGCATGAAAAAAATGCGTGCCCTTAATGATAAAAAGGATTGGCGTGCGGTAGCCACCGAATCTACCAACCTGATTTATTATATTCTTGGGCATATCTCTTCGGCCGGCGGTATGAATTTAGATAAAATTTTAGATTCCGCGCCGCCTAGTATACGTCGGGAGTTGGGTGAAGAAATTAAAAAGATGGTCGAATTATTTCAGGTAATGAGTTTTGCGCCTGAAGCTGCGGTAGGAAAATATAAAGAACAAAAAGAGATTGATTCAAACTTAGAAAAAGTCCAATCGGTTTTAGAGAAGGCTATTATTTTATCTGAAGATAAGGAAAAAAATTGAAACCTTTCCTGAAGGCGATTTTTACTAAATATGAAATTATTTTGCTTTTGGTTATAGCCAGCATTCTAAGATTTTATTTTTTGGACAATAAACCTCCACACCATGATGAGGCTATCAACGGTTGGTTTGTGAACAAGATGTGGGAAGATGGATTCTTTAATTACGATCCGACCAATTATCATGGACCGTTTTTATTTTACCTATTTCAGTTAGGTCGATTTTTCTTTGGTTATGGTATCGTTCCAATGCGCGCGTTGACGGCGTTATTTAACCTATTCACGATTGTATTTGTCCTGTATTGGTTTTTCAAAAACAAAATCAATCAGCCAACGCGGTTTTTTAATACTGCTTCCGCTGAACGCTGGATCTGCTGGGCGCTGGCGTTAAGTCCGGCGATGATTTTTTTTAGTCGTTCGGCCATTCACGAAAGTTTTTTCGTATTTTTTCAAATTATCTTTTTTGCCGGCTGTATAAATACTTTATTTGCCGAGGAAAAGCCGCAGCGGCAGACAGGATTTATTTATCTCATCATTGGTCTGTTCGGCAGTTTGGCGAATAAAGAGACTTTTGTTCTAAACGTGATTGCGACCCTAGCTGCCTGTGGGATTATTTTTTACAAGTCATTCTTAAAACCAGCTAAATTTGGTACAGAAATTATGAATACGGTTAGGGTTTATTTTTCTGACCAAAAGACTCAGAAAATTTTTTACCTGACCCTGGCTTTTTTTGTACTTTTGTATTCGGGTTTTGGCCGCGATCTAAACAGTTTGTCCGATTTTTTCAACGCATTTTTGCCTTGGACCAAAACCGGTGTGGCTGGCGCCGGTCATAACAAACCCTTTATTTTTTGGGCTGAACTTATTTTAAAATACGAATCCTTTGCATTGGTTGGCCTGCCACCGGTTTTACTTCTTATATTGTGCTTGATAAGCCTTTAATTGTAAGGCTTATGTTTTTTTCTTTATCTTTAGCGTAAATTGAAATTAATCTGATCTTTAATGAATATAATTACACTTATCAGGGATTTTTTTGAAAGACAAGCATTTGGTGTTTGCTCCTGGCTTGGTAATTTTTTACATATGCAAACTTCTGTCATTCGGCTTTTTTTTATTTATGCATCTTTTTTAACCGTCGGCTCACCATTAATTATTTATTTGATTCTGGCATTTTGGCTGAAAATGAAAAATTACGTTCGTGCACGCCGGACTTCTG
>JAYVAZ010000017.1:0-1945 GCA_043750675.1 Pseudobdellovibrionaceae bacterium
ATGAAATATTACGATGAGTTACCATTTAAAGATGTTCCGGAACGTAAATATGCTATTGAACCGGAAGTAACAAAACCGCGTAAGAAATCGATTAAAGGCCCTGTGCAAAACACCAATTTAATGATGGCGTTCAAATCGATTGAAGCCGGGCATGCTGATGGTTATGCACTAGATGTTTTGTCGCAACTATTGGCCGGCGGAACATCTAGCCGATTGCATAAAAAAGTCGTTTACGAAGCCAGAAAAGCAACCGGAGTTTACGCGCACAATGAAAGTCAGATCGATCCGGGTGTATTTGAAATTTATGCTTCTTTACAACCGAAAGTATCTGCCGATCAGGTGATTCCGATGATCCGAACAGCCATTCACCAATTACAAACAACCAAGGTAAAAGAAAAAGAATTAAAAAAAGTAAAAACGCAGTTTATGAAAGAATTTGTAGATGGCCTACAAACAATCGATGGCAAAGCAAATTCTTTGGCAATCAATGAAGTTCTTTATGGAGATTACAAAAGACTGTTTACTGATTTGGAAAGATACAATCAAGTCACTCCAGAGGATATTCAACGTGTCGCTAAAAAGTATCTTGATCCAAAAAAAGAAGTCACTGTTGTGTTGAATCCAGCGGGTAAGGAATAGATTATGAAAAGATCCTCTTTGTTTTTAAAATTAACGGCATTCCTTATAAGTATAGTTTTTCTTTCATGTGCCACGACTCCGAAGAAGACTTTGCAGCTTCGAATAATTACCGATATAGAATTGAGCAATGGGCTAAAGATTTTAGTGGTGCCAGATCATTCGTTACCGCGGGTCAGTTTGAATTTGATGGTGCAGGTGGGATCGGCGCTGGAAGAGGCCGGTTATGAAGGGGTCAATTCTTTAACCCTTGCGATGATTGAACAAGGAACTTCCACAAGAAGCGCGACCCAAATCGCTGATGATTTTGCACAAATTGGTTCGGAACTGAGCCAAAGCTCTGGATATGATTTTTCGACTATTTCAAGTTCCAGTTTATCGGTGGATAAAAATGAATTACTGACCTTATTTTCCGATGTAGTAATGAATCCTTCCTTTTCCACCGACGAAACCGATCGCAAAAAAAGTGAGTTTATTGCGACCATTAAAAAACAGCGTGACCAGCCGTCATCTTACGCAGATATTTTATTTGCTCAGACTTTGTATGACTCTCATCCTTACGCGCATTCTCCAATTGGAAATCTGGATTCGATTAAATCTTTATCGCGGTCGGATTTATTAAAACACTATTTTAAATTCTATCGGCCTAACAATTCACGATTGGCGCTTGTGGGCGACATTGATGAAGCTTTCATTGAAAAAGTAAAATTGACCTTTGAAAAGTGGTCAGCAAAACCAGTAATGGTGAATCCGGTACCGGTACCTACCCAGGCGATTAATAAGTGGAAAGTTGAAAATAAACCAGCTGCCCAGCAAACTCAAATCCGTATTGGTCATTTGGGATTGAAGCGAAGTCACCCTGATTACATGTCGGTTCGATTAGCTAATTTCATTTTAGGTGGCGATTTTACCAGTCGATTAAATCAACGCATTCGCGATGATTTGGGATTAACTTATTCTATTTCCAGTTCTTTCGATTTTAGGTTGAATGAAGGACCCTTTTTGATTTCAACTTTTAGTCGCCACGACGTGGTTGGCAAGGTGTTAGAAGAGACTTTAAAAATGATGAGTGACTTTGTTGATAGAGGCGTAACAGAACAAGAATTAAATACGGCAAAGAGTGTTTTCAAAGGGCAGTTTCCAGCAGTTATCGAGACAGCAGATCGTTATGCAGGAAATATAAATGCCTTAAGATTTTATGGTGTCGGAGAGGCGTATTTAGCGAACTTCAATCAATTGGTAAGTTCTGTTTCAGTGAAGCAAGTGAACGAAGCGATTAAGAAATATTTTAAGACTCAAAACCTAACCG
>JAYVAZ010000018.1:0-2764 GCA_043750675.1 Pseudobdellovibrionaceae bacterium
CGGTTAGGTTTTCGGGTTATGGCTTTGGAAAGAAACCAGACCATTTTTGAAGTTATGAATAGTGCCTTGAGAGGATCCTTGAAAAAAATTGAAAACAATCCAGGGGACACTCATCGATTTAAATATTTACATAATATTAGTTTGGCCTGTGCAGATTCGATTGAGTTTGTTTCCAAGAATGTCTGCCCCGCGGGATGTTCTATTTACATTGATCCTATGTTTCCGGATAAAAAAAAGTCGGCCCTCCCACGCAAAGAAATGCGAATTTTTAAACAAATAGTGGGTGCCGATGAAGACGGGCTAAAACTGTTAGAGATTAGCCTTCAGTCGGGTTGCAAACGAATCATTGTCAAAAGGCCATTAAAAGCAGCGCCTTTGATTGAAAAAGTGAATCATTCCTTTAAAGGCACTTCAGTTCGCTATGATTTGTATTTAAAGACTTAAGTCGAATCATATTTATAATCTAACATTTTGCTACTAGATGCCGCCTCCGAAGAATAAAATAGTTTTATGTCAGACATCAGCTACTATCAGAAGAAAATTGAAGATTTAGAAAAACTTTTGCAAAACAAAAACATGGAAATCGCTAGGTACCGCAGCGAACTAGTAAATGCAAACGAACGTTTAGAAAAGTTAATGTTCGAACTGAAGTCCGAATTGAAATTGGCCCATCTTGTTCAAAAAAAACTAAGTCCGACTCAGCTGCCGCATATCCAAGGAGTAGAATTCAGTACGAAATTTATTCCGGGTTTCAAAACTGGCGGAGATTACTTTGATATTTTTGAGTTAGAAGACAAATTAAAATTTGGAATTATCGTTGCTGGATGCTCGGGTTATTCGTTATCCGCGTTGTTTCTCTCCATTTTGATTAAACTATCTTCCCAGATCGAAGCTAAAAAAGCGCTAAACCCAGGAGAGGTGATTGATAAAATCGTTGCCGAGTTAAGACCAGTGATGCAGGAAAAAGACAGTGCAAGTCTATTTTATGGTATTGTCGATCGAAGAAATTTTGATTTCAAATTTGCATCAGTTGGATCCATTGGGGGTCTGTTACAAACCGAACAAAGGCTAATTCGTTTAGAGCCAGGGCCAGAAAAAATTACGACTAAATATACGGCGCAAACCTTGTCGCAAAGTATTTCTTTAGGGGCGCAGGATCGCTTGATCCTATGTACTGAAGGGGTTTTACAGGCGAAGAACAAGCAAAAACAGAACTTCGGGTTTGAACAATTGACTGCAGTTATACAACGGGCCGCGCGCAACGGCGTGCATGAATTAAGAAACGATCTGATTTTTGGTTTAGAACAATTTACGGAGACAGCGGAACCAGAAAGAGATCAAACAGTCGTGGTCTGTGAGATCAAAGACAAAGTGTTAAAACTTGCTAAAAAATAAAGGCTCAGGCATTATTTTATTGTTAATGCTTGTGCATTACTTGAATTAAATAAGGGGATTCTATTATGGCTGAAGTACAGATTTTCGAAGGCGCGCTAGATAAAGGATTGGAAGGAATTGTTGCTTGTTCAACAGCTGTTTCATCAATTCAAGATAACACATTAAATTATCGAGGTTATACAATTGAAGACCTTGCCGCTCACTCCACATTTGAGGAAGTGATTTATTTATTATGGAATGATAAATTACCCAACAAAGAAGAGTTGGGCGATTTTACAAAAAAATTAAATGCTGAAAACACGATACATCCAGATTTCATTAAGCTATTAAAGGGTGTTCCTACCCGTGGCGTTCATCCTATGGCTTGGTTGCGAAGTGCGGTTTCTTTGATGGCACATTGGGATAGTGATGCCCAAGATAATTCACCGACAGCAAATTTGAATAAATCAATTCGTATGACTGCAAAAATGGGAACTATTGTTTGTGCATTTGAGGCGATCAGAAATGGCAAAGAGCCCGTTGCTCCAAAAGCGGATAAGTCAATTGCCTGGAATTTTATGTACATGCTTAAGGGTGGACAAGAACCAGAAGCAGATATCGTAAAAATTTTTGATACTTGTTTAGTCTTGCATGCTGATCATGAACTAAATTGTTCAGCATTTGCGACTCGAGTGACAGCGTCTTCACTGTCGGACTTACATTCCGCAGTAGTTTCTGCAATTGGTGCATTAAAAGGACCTTTGCATGGTGGGGCCAATGAACAGGTTATGTTGATGTTATCAAAAATTGGAACTATGGAAAAAGCCAAAACCTTCGTTGAAGATGCTTTGAATGCAAAAGAGAAAGTAATGGGTATTGGTCACCGTGTTTACAAAAACGGAGATCCTCGTGCCGCTATTTTACGTAAAATCAGTGAACAGTTAACGGCAAAAATTGGAAAACCTGAACTCTACAAGATGTCGACATTGATCGACGATACCATGCAAGAAAAAAAGGGTTTGATGCCTAACGTGGATTTCTATTCGGCAACAGTTTATTTCTCGATGGGGATTCCAATTGATATCTTTACACCGATTTTCGCTGTTTCTCGTGTTAGCGGTTGGGTGGCACATGCTATGGAACAATATGCAAATAATCGTATTTATCGTCCGCGGGGAAAATGGGTAGGAAAAAAAGGTTTAACTTGGAAGCCAGTTAATCAAAGATAGGTTTTTGATAACAAAGCCGGATAAAATCCGGCTTTGACTTTCGGGTAGGGTGGTTATTGAAAAAAATTCTTATAATCAGTACTAACACCGTGGAATTGGATGCCCTTGCTTCGGTAACGCAAAACGTGCCGGCGCAGGAACTGTCCGTCGAAGTGACAGGC
>JAYVAZ010000019.1:0-6169 GCA_043750675.1 Pseudobdellovibrionaceae bacterium
ATCCAGATGCGACACTAGAAGACCAAAAGACTTTATTCAAAAAAAACAAATCAATTATCGCAGACTTCAAAGGTGAAATTAATTCTTTGGATACTTGGGGAAAAAGAAATTTAGCTAACATCATTGGCAAAAGCAAAAAAGCGATCTATTTCCATTCAACTTTTATGTCTCAGCCAGCAGCTATTATGGAGCTTGAGCGTACTATGAGAATCAACGATAAAGTTTTACGCTTTATGCACACTCGTATCGATTCAAGAATTTCATTAGTTAAATTCATGGAGAACTTCAAAAAAGGTCTTCAAGATTCTCATGCTCGTGAAAAAGAAAAAGAAGCTAAAATGCAGGCCAGAAAAGCCGCTGCTATGGCTTTCAAAGACGATAAATATTAATTTTTCCATATAACAATGAAGAAAAACACTAAAGCAGCAAAGTTCTTGCTGCTTTCTTTATTATCAGCCGTTATCTCGGCATTGTTTCAATGTTTCGGTGCTCCGTTTGTTCGGGTTACCAGAGTTGTATACGGAGCAAAAGCGTTTTGGACCGCAGGTGTGGTTTATGCTGTATTGCTTAGTTTTATTTCGCCATTGTTTGGATGTATGGTAGCCGGAATTTGGATGTCGGTAGGATTTTATACCGAGTTCGAGTTCCGCGGTCGCGCCTCTTTTGGTTACGCATTACTTAGTACTGTGATGTCTTTAACCCTATCCTTGATTTTACCCTTAGTTATTATGAATTCAGTGGGGGGATCGGTTTTAGAAGCTATGGATATGACTAAACAAAGCTTGATTGATACGATTAAGACTACGATGAATGGAAATACGTCCTTTTATTTGGGGCCTATATCTATTGACCTACAAAATATCGTTTATTTGCTGCCTTCTTTGATTTTTGTGGTCTACGCCTATTCTATTGCATTTGCCTTGATTTTTGGCCAGCGAACCGCCGTCATGATGAACGAAAAAATGACTAAAATCGCCTCTGGAATACGTTTACTTGATTTTAAACTACCTGATTACATGATCTGGGTGGCGATGATTTCGTTTTTATTAAGTTTTTATACTCTTAAAAACCAATTTATAACCTATACAGCGTTGAATATTTTTAATATAAGTTTATCGATTTACTTGCTTCAGGGGATTGCCATCTTGGAGGTTCTTTTGCTGGTTTTTCGCGCAGGATTTTTCTTGCGTATGTTCGTATATGTTTTTATTGTGGGCCAATTATTCTTTTTATTTGGGTTCGTTGGGATTGTCGACTACTGGGTTGATTTTAGAAGAAGACTCAAAAAAAGAATGACGAATTAATTTTAAACTAAAGAGGTATTTATGAAAGTTATATTACAAAAAGATGTTAAGGATGTAGGCAAAGTTGGAGAACTAGTTAGTGTTTCTGACGGATTTGCTAGAAACTTTTTATTTCCAAGAAAAATGGCTGCCGAAGCTACTGAAAAAAGAGTTAGCGAATGGGAACATTTACAAAGAGTTGCTGAAACAAAAAAGAAAAAAGCTGTTGCTGAGAGAAAAGTTCAATTAGACAAAATGTCTGGTTTAGCTGTTAAATTTAAAGTAGCTGCTGCAGATACTGAAAAGATCTTTGGATCTATTACAGCTGCGGATATTTCTAAAGAATTGCAAAAACTAGGTCACTCAGTTGATCGCCGTGACATTCATTTAGAAGACCAAATCAAATTGTTGGGAACTCATAAAGCCATCATCAAATTGGGTGACGGATTAGAGACTGCAGTACAAGTTGTTGTTGAAAGAAAATAATTAAATTTGAACTTAAAAAAGAATTTTAAAAGGCTCCGAATGGGGCCTTTTTTATTTTATAGATTTGTGAATCCCAGAATTAGTTTCCTAGTTCTCTAATCACTTCGTGAAGTAAATTTTCGGCAGATTCTCTAATCTGATCTTCCGAAACGTTGTCAGGATTTATTCCTTGTTCGATTAATAATTTTTGTAATCGAAATTTGAAATAATCTTCTGGTAATCCTGAAGCTCTTGCTAGTAGCTGTATTAATTCTTGGCCCATCCGTAGCCCCCTTCTTTGCTTTACAAAATCCGTTTTGCTAAAGCCTTGTCATACTGACAAGGTCATTCAAACAAGAGGTTATCGGAGACTCAATGAAACCCTATCTGGGCCTACATTTTTGGCCCTAGGTCTAAGTAATAACTGGCTGTATGGCGGTAAAGTCCTGCAGCAGCGAGGCTTTTATGTCTAGTAACAAGGTTAATTTGTTCGTTTTACTTTTTCCAGCAACAATTCTTTTCAGGAACCCAGGAAAAAAGAAAGTCTTTGTAGAAACACAAACCAATTTAAAACGTTTAAGAAAGTAGAATTTTTAAAGGATCTTCAATAGAGCAAGGGTTGATTTCTCTTCCAAATAGGTCTCGGGCGGCCAGGAGGGCCGGCTGTGGCCCGTGAAGCACGAAGCTGTACCTGGTTGTTGGAAGAGAAAACAACCTTTGCCATTAACGAAGTTAAACCTTTTAAAGATTCTTATTTCCGAAGTAGATTTTATCCATCAAGAAGCAGGTTCAAAACTATAAATCTTTATTTGTCCTGGGAGCAAAATTGACTGGTCTTCCTGAAGACGAACCACCATTTTGTGAAGGGGCTGGCGGCGGAGTATGAATAGGTGGGCCTGAACGAACCTCGGGCTCAACATCACGGAACCGTCCGTATTCGGCCTCGAAAGCCAATCGTACCATTCCTGTCGGTCCATTTCTTTGTTTTGCTATATTGATCTCGACGATACCTTTTTTATCGGAATCGGTCTTATCGTAATAATCGTCACGGTATAACATCATGATAACATCGGCATCTTGCTCGATAGATCCAGATTCCCGGAGATCAGATAATAAAGGTCTACGATCCTGGCGGGATTCCACGGAACGATTCAACTGCGCTAAGGCAATAACCGGAATCTGTAATTCCTTGGCAATGGCCTTCAAAGTTTTTGTAATTTCAGAAACCGCACGCTCGCGACTTTCTACTTTTTGTTTTAATTCCATTAACTGTAAGTAATCGATGATAATTGCATCGATACCGACTTTTTGTTTCATCCGACGAACGCGTGCGCGTAATTCGAAGGGACTTAATCCGCTGGTATCATCAATAAATAAACGTGATTCACTGATTACACCGGCAACGTTAATTAGTTTCTGCCATTCGTTATCTTTAACTCGGCCTAATCCTAATTCCCGACCATTAATTCTAGACTCACAAGAAAGAATACGATTCATAACTTGTTCGCAAGGCATCTCCACCGAAAAATAAGCGACAGCCTTTTTTTCACGAAGAGCGATATGTTGGGCGATATTCAAACTGAACGCGGTTTTACCTACGGAAGGTCGAGCTGCAATAATAATTAATTCACCCGGTTGAAAACCCGAGGTCATTTTATCAAGATGACTAAAACCAGAAGCGATACCAGAGATATCGACTTTTCTTTGATGCAACTCTTGAATTTTCAACATCGAATTTTTTACGACGTCTAAAGGACCTAAAAGACCGCCCTTGACCTTGTTCTTATCACCAATCTTAAAAAATTCACCCTCAGCTTCATCAACAAAACTTTCCACATCAGTGAATTCTTGTTTATAGCAGCGGTCGATAATTTTTGAAGCACTAGAGATTAGTGTGCGTAATAAGGCTTTTTCTTTAACTAACTGCGCATGAACTTCAATGTTCTCGATAGAGAAAACGTCTTGCGCCAGCTGAACCAAATAAGTTTTACCACCAATTTGTTCCAGTTTCCCTTTGGCCTGCAAAGCATTGTCAATCGTCACTAGATCGACGGGTTTCGACAAAGCATTCAGTTCAAAGATGGTTTGAAAGATAATCTGATGGGCTGGGGAATAGAACTCATCGGCTTTAACGATGTCTACTACGCGGTCCCAGGCCTCACCAAAAAGCATTAAGGTCCCTAAGATGGAACGTTCAGCCTCTAGATGATGTGGTGGTACCAACGCTTGACTCATTATTTACTATCCCCCTCGGATAACACCGTCTGCGATAAGAATATCACAGATAGAATATGAGTTAATTCATTTTTTTAACGCGGATTTTGTAATTGTCGATTTTCTTTTTAAGAGTGTTACGATTGATACCTAACAACTGTGCGGTCTTTACCTGATTACCATTGTAAGCTTTAAGGGCGATCTCTAACAAAGGGCGCTCTACCTGCTCTAATACTAAATTATATAATCCGTTTAATTCTACTTGAGCTTCTTTTTGTTGAGCAAATAAAACTTCAAGTTTGCTTTTTACAAGCTTCTCTAAGCTAACAGATGTTAAATTGGCGACGAAAAGATTATCTGAACTATTTAGGTTCGGCGTCATGGAACTCCCACTTGGTTGTGTTGTTAAATTTCGGTTTGAGTGAACACGGTGATAAAACATTTTTTCATAATTTTCAAACTCCCCGTGCTTCAGGTAACCAAATATATTTATGAAGCTGTAATTGCAAGCGCGCAGTTGATTTTTTTTGTAAAATTTTTTCCGCTAACCACACTGGGCCAACAACATTGAATGATGGACTGTATAAAATGGTACTTTTTTCAAATAATTCATGTTGACGACAAAAATTTTCTGACCAGTCAAAATCTTTTTCACTGCAAATGACAAACTTGTATTCGACATCAGGTGATTTCAAAGAAAGATTGTCAAAGTCAAAGGAATTTTCGGCGCCACTGTCAGGAGTCTTAATATCAAGGATAATTTTCACTCGGGAATCGACTTCTAAACATGGTTTTGATCCGCTTGTCTCTAGCGAAACTTTGTATCCTAAATCACACAATTGTTGCATTAAAGTTATAACAGGTTTTTGTAAAAGTGGTTCGCCACCTGTTAAACAAACATATTTTGTCTGGAAACTTTTAATCGTTTCAATGATTTCGCTAACGGGTAGGTAATTACCTTCGTAATAAGAATATTTTGTATCGCAGTAAGTACAGCGAAGATTACAACCTGTTGTTCGAACAAAAACGGTTGGGTGGCCGGCGTAAGTTGACTCGCCTTGTATACTAAAAAAAATTTCATTAATTTTAATTTTTTCGGAGGACATGGACCTAGACTTATTGATGGATTAAATACCAAAGTCAAGCTCTGCAATTCAGGTCTATCTTAAGTCTACTCTATTCAATAACCTATATTGTATGAGCCGTTTATTACAGAAATTCCGCCAAGATGTTGTAGGTATCGCTTTACTGGGTGCAGGTCTGTTCATTGGACTATCCCTACTCAGTTTTAACCCTTTGGATCCTTCTTTCAATTCGATTGGACAAAGCCTTAAGGTTTCCAACTACTGTGGAATCGTCGGTAGCTTCCTCAGCGATGCTCTTTACCAGTTATTTGGAATGTCAGCGTGGGTTATATCGGCGGCTTTCCTTTATGGTGGCGCCGGAAGCCTTAGCGGTAAACCAATACGTCTGAAAGATTTAAGATTAGTATGGGCTGGATTAATGACCATTTCTCTTTCGGGCCTACTTTCTTTGTATTTCCCAGTTGTGAAGGTTTTTCAAAATCAAATCCATATCGGTGGCTTGATAGGAATGGGAATTTCACAAGTATTGGTGAAAGCCTTTAACCCCATCGGCGTGCAAATCATTTTGTGGAGCGTATTTGGAGTTCTATTGGTATTTACTTCCGAACGTACCCTGAAGGATCTTTTTCGTACTCCCATTAACTGGGTAAGAGATTTTCCATGGAGTAAGTCTTTTTCTATTCTATCCGGATTTTTTAAAGGTTGGATGCAGGAAGAAAGACCGACTCTAAAGATTAAAAAAGAAGTTAAAATTGAACACGAAAGCCGAATCAATCAATTCTATGCCCTTAAAGATGTAGTAGAGCCTTCAGAGAAGCCCGGGGAACCAGAACAGCTGGCGAAGATTCCGATTTCTTTAGTGACTAAAGGAAAAGAACTGTTTGAAAGCGCAATCGAATCGGTAACAGCTACAACGGAAACCACAACGGCCGATGTATTAGAGAAAAAACGTAAGGTTGTCTTAAAGACTAGAATAGAACGAAGAATCGAAAACTGGGAATTACCAAAAATTTCGATGTTGGTAGATCCTCCCGCAAGCCGGGTTAGAATCGACGAAAAAGAACTTCGTAAAAAAGCCGAAATCTTAAAAGAAAAATTAAAAACATTCGGCGCCGTAGGTGA
>JAYVAZ010000020.1:0-19838 GCA_043750675.1 Pseudobdellovibrionaceae bacterium
CCAAAGTTTACTGCGATCAACGGGCCGATCTAATTTTAACGCCGAAGCTTCAAATTTTCTTTTAACGGCATCTTCATTTAGATCTGCTAATGACTTCGAATAAAATTCCATAACTACACTTCCCGTCTATGATCTAACAAATCATGTTGGCCCTTTGCCAAACATTCGACGATATGATTTTTAACATCATTTAAAGTCTTAAATTGGATAAAATCTAACAAACTAATTTCAATTCCCCAATTGTCTTTTACTTTTTGATTTAATTCGATCAGGTTTATAGAATCCATTCCCGATTCGGCAATGGAAACATCCAAATTAACTTTAAGGTTGGTTTTAGTTTTATTTAATAACACCAACGCTTCGACTTCTTGCAAAAGTTCTTTTTCCACTGCTTTTTCGAGTCGGTTCAATTTAATTTTTCGAGTCCAAGAAAAATAAACATTTTTCAGCAAACGAGCATAGAGCTCTTTATACAAAAACATCTTCTTCATCTTAGTTGCAAAGGCCAAACGTAAAAACCGGGACTCAAGTGCAGTTAAATTTTTATTCAAAATAAGTTCACCCAACTTGTATCTTTGGGTTTTGCCACTGGAAGTACGTGGAATACTACACGGCGGAACTAAATGAACCTGGTCTTCTGTAATTAAAATATGCTTCGCCAAAACTTGAATTATGTTGCCTTTTAATTCGTTTCGTTTCGAAAGTGTCAATTCTTTGGATTCGACTACGATGTGAACCTCTTCAACTTTTCCACCTTCATGTTTAGGCATCCAAATACTTAGGGCAGCTATTCTTGCCATCGCATACTGATCGCTTAAACTAAAAATTTCTTTTTCCAAATCGGCAGGAAAATAACTTTTCCCATTCAATTTAATAAGTTCTTTTTTACGGCCAACAATATAAAGTTCACCCTCGAAAAGATATCCTAGGTCTCCGGTTTTTAACCATTCACCTTCAAACAATGAATTAGTATTTTGGCGATCATTATAATACCCTTTGGTCATCGAAGGACTATTAATATAGATTTCACCAATTTCGCGACTGATAGCTTCTTGATAATTTTCTTTTACAATTCTTAGTTGAATGGATTGCAATGGCAGCCCGGTAGAAACCGACTCCAGCGGTTGACCTTCTGCATTTATAAAACGATCTGTTTTAATTGCTCGCCCAACCGGGCAAAAGGTAACAGCGAGGCTATTTTCTGCCAATCCATAAACCGGCATAAATGCATTTTGATTTAGGCCACAAACCGAATATTTTTCGTTAAACTCTTTACATGTTTGAACATTGATCAGTTCGGCACCGGTTAGCATCAACCTAATTGAACTGAGATTCAAATTTTTTAAATCGGCAGATTTTACTTTTTTTACCAGCTGGCGATAGTAAAAGTCCGGACCAATTAAAATAGTCGCTTTCCACTTAGCAAGATTTTTTACCCACAAAGTAGGTGAAATCAAAAAATCAATTGGCGTTGCAAAATAACCTAGCTTCCCGTTGTACAATGTTCCTAATAGGCCGCCAATCAAACCCATATCATGGTAGAAAGGTAACCAACCACAAGACACATCTGTGTCCTGAAGGTCCATTCCAATGCGGATCTGTTCAAGATTTGTGATGATATTACCGTGGGTCAGTTCGACCCCTTTTGGAAGATGGGTGCTGCCAGAAGAAAATTGAATCAACGCTAATTCGTCGGGGTTATAAATGCCATCGACTACCTGTGGGGGATTGGCTTCCAGCTGTTGTATCGACAGTTGATTTGTTTTCACCTCAACACTGACAATTGACGAAGTAAAATTAGCCTTACGTGAATCCAGAAATTTTTTAGTCGTAGAATCAGTAATGATCACATGATTTTCAATTTTATTCATTACTTGTCGTAAGCGCTCTTCATACAACTTCGGTTCAGTAACTGAAAAAGTGGACAAAGGAACTGCAATGGCACGTAACTTCATCAGCGCCAAAAAAGCGATCACGAATTCAACACTGTTTTCTAAAGATATAAAAACTTTTTTCTGAACTAATGAAATTTCTTTAAATATGCTTTTTTGAAGCTCTTCAGCAAAAGTACTGCTTAATTTATCCAATTGAGAATAGCTGTAGATATCAGTGCGATTCTCAGCTTTATAGAAACCAATCTTTTGATCTGGGTTCGAATTCAAAATTTTAGAAAGATGTGAAATTTTTAAATCCATATTTCGCCGGTCCCACCATTTAACTTAACGATCTGGTTGGTTTGCAAAATCTGTGTCACCTTTGGAACGCCCACTACGGTGGGAATGCCCAATTCACGCGCTACGATTGCTGAATGCGACAAAGTCGACCCTTTTTCTACTAAAAGGCCGCTAATGTTAATAAAAAGGGGTGCCCAGCCCGGATCTGTCCTGACTGTGCACAAAATCTTGCCTTTTATATCAACGGAAAAGTCAGCCTCGGGCATTACTACGACAGCTGCATCGACAACGCCATTGTAACAACCGATTCCTTTTAGGACCTTCTGGTCACCTGTTGGCACCAGTTCGGGTGCAACCGCATAGGTTGCTACATACTTTTTAACCGGAGATTGGGCGGTCACTTGCCCTTCAGGATCTAAAGTTTTGTATTCGGCATTTTGCTTTTTACGCAATTCAATTACGGCAAAAAAGTCGGGGTATAAACTTTGTCCAGTTAACTGAGCTTCAATTTCCTGTTCCGTCAGAAAAAAGACGTCACGTTGTTCTTTGATTAATTTTGAAGCCTCTAATTTTAATCCAAGATGAAGGTAAATTTCGCGCACGATACCGAATACCCTTGATCGGTGCATACGCATCAGTTCTCGATATTGAATACCCTTTTTTACTTTATTAATCTGACCTAAAACTTTTCGGTATTTGATTAAAGAAGGAATAAGTTCTTTTAAATCTCTTAATGAAGAGTCCAATAATCGCTTCTGGCGTTCACGGTAGGTAGCCAAAGTCATAGTACCTGGCTGCAAGTAACTTTTAACGCTGATCAACAGCATTGATGGGTTCTGATGATAAGTAACTGTTTCCAACTTCAGTTCCCCCGCTACGCGGTCGCCGTAAAGACGGATGTAATCTTGAAGTTGCGCAAACAGAACGGGATGGCGGCTTTCAAACATCAACCAAGCACACTCAGGTTCGAAATCAAAAACGATTTTTTTCACCGGGTCATTTTTACGTATTAAATCTGCTAAAAATAATAACTTCAAAGTCGGCGCAGTACTTTCGATGTCATTGCCATGCAAAAGGTGCGGTAATAAATCTTCGGCACCGATTTTTTTTAAGGCGCGACGGGCCTGTCCGTTTGAACTCATAACGTAGAAATCATTGACGATAGGTGTGCCCCACTCTTTTAGGAAAGCAGCCTTATAGAAATTTAATTTATTGATGGTTTCCAAACTAGAAAGTTCAAACCAGTTTGTTGCCTTAGCCTGGCGATATAATTCCCAAAATCTTTTATCAAAATGTTCCACCGACTTCGGAAGTTGTGAATAGGCATATACAATTTTTAAAACCAAAACGATCATCTTTGGCAGCATTTTTAATTTTTCTTTTAAACTAATCTGAATGTCTTGAACGAAATCAACGGGATGTTCTAATCCCATCATTTGCTCCATGTCTTCCTTGCTACGTCCGAATGAGGGCATCACAGTCAAACCTTCGTACCAACTAAGAATATTATAATAGACCCGCCCTTGCACGTAACCCAACATATGTTCATGCCGAAAATCTGATGCTTCGATTTCTTTTTGACTGAAATTCAGGACCTTCATTAAATGGCGATAAACATTCGCATAAGCATTGCGCGCATACGAAAACGTCAACGGTGTAGTAACTCCGCAATAACTTTCTTGTATGTTAGAATTATCAAATATTAATTTATCGGTCTGTTTTTGTTTTCCAGTAATGGGACGGACTTGCAGAAAATAAATTTTATTATTAAACAGGGCCCATTCGATATCACATGGGTAACCCTTTAACGCTTCGATTTCCAAGGCTTTCGCGGAAAGGGTTATTATTTGATCGTCGTTTAAAACCGCACGGTTTTGATCAACCTCATTTAGGAAGACTTCAATTGTTCCGGCCTGCAAATCCTGATTAAAATCAATTTTTTTATCTTTAACATTAATTTTTTTAATTAAATCTGAATTCTTTTTAACAACTTCGTATTCGTCACAAATACAATGGCCGCCTACGATGCCTTCACCGATTCCAAAATTGCAAGAGATGGCCAGATTATTTAGGTTATTCGGCGAATCGGTGAATAAGACTCCGCTACTTTCGGCACGAATCATCTTCTGGATAATAACCGACATTTCAATTGGAAACATATTTAAATGATTTTGCTTCCGGTAACTTAACGAACGCATTCCGTACAATGAAGCCCAACATTTAATAATGCTAATTTTAATTTGATCCAGGCTTTTTTGAAACAAGTAAGAGTCTAACTGACCTGCGAAACTGTAACTGAATCCATCTTCGTCCGAAGCCGAAGATCTGACAGCAAAAAGATCGGAACGATCGAACAACAATAGATTTTGTTTAATAAAAAACTCTAAATCTTCAGGAAATTGGGCCTTTAGAAATAGGTTCTGTAACTGCAGTACAACTTCAGACTTATTATCGGTATCTTTAAAAATTTGAACCAGCTGCACAATAGTGGGCTCTAAATCATTGATCTTTAGAAACGATTTAAAAAAGTCTGACGTAACGATAAAAAATTCTGGCACCGGAAACTGATTTTTCTTCAGCCAAGTTAAATTTTCGGCTTTACCCGAAGTTTTATCGGATAATCTACGTTGGACATCAGCTCTGCCACCTTCTTTTTTATAGAGTGCTTTTAAAGAGACTTCGGACTTCATGTTGTCTCTTTTCTATTTTGGATTACTTGAAACAAATATCTTGCTGATTCATACTGTGCCCGCAAGAATTTAAGTTCCTTTTGCGAGTGCGGAATCATATATAAAACATATCGCAAAAGAATAAGTTCCTTTGCAGCCCAGTTTATGCCCGCCCAAAATAAACTATCCGCAATGATTATTCCACTAACTACTTGTAACTCGTTTCGGTAATTTTGGATTAGATCCATGACGACTTTTTCCGATTCCCCTTGTCTTAATACCGACGCTAAAAATTCAAATAAATCGCGCTGTGGCAGACCAAGGCCAGCCAATTCCCAATCGTATAAAACAAGATCGTTATTCTGCCGGACGGCAATATTACGTAAATTACAATCGTTATGAATAAGCGTCATTGGATGATGTTTTAAAAATTCTGAATCATTTTCCAACTTATTTAGTTCCGATTGATGGAAAATTAAATCATCACTAGTAAACCAGTCCGGATTTTCTGTAGTAGCAAATTCGGCCGCTTTTAAACAAAAAGATTTTGATTTTAATAAAGATCGGCCATTTCTTTCATCCAGCAACGAATCAAATAATTCGGAATTACTTTTTAGTTCCTCAAATTTATTTAAATGCGCACCGTGAAACTGCGCCAATTGTTTTACAACATTCAGAATATCATCGTAACCCCACTGATCTGGCTGCACGGCCGTATTAATCAATTTAACGTTCAAAAGATACTCTTGCGCCAGAAGATATAATTTTTGTTCGGGGTTTTGGACAGTAAAGTAAGTTTTAGGTGCAATTTTGTTGTAACTTTCCAAACCAGAGTCCGCGATTAACAATTCCCTGGTATGACTTTTTTGAAACGGAGAAAATTCCCGAAGTTCCATAGCGGCAGCTCCTAATTCTTCGCCGCATAGTTTTGCTAGAATTTCAGTTGCGTTGATTATTTCGTGATCGGTGGCCTTGATTTTTATCATCATTGCAGATTCATCAATAACCAAAGGCACCAATGCGCACATGCGTCCGCTAACCTGTGTACCGATGGACATCATCATGCTGTCTTCAATTACGGCATCAACCAAAGGTCGTACCGAAGTTACTGGGCGCTTCAACTGATTGGTAAAAAATTCGATATTTAAATCTTTACGTCTAAGTGTTTTTGTTTTTGTTGCCCGACCCATTTGTTCATGTGCCGAAGCAAAGTGACCAGAGACTATGGCAGATATTGTTGATAGATCTAAGGCTAACCCTAGTCCACAAATAATTTCGGCCAAACGTTCTGCTTTGCCGTCTCCGTAACAGCCCATCATTTCTAACAATTGTTTTTGCGCTGGCAAATTAACGCCACCACCAACCGTTCCAACAACTAAATTAGGCATATTCAAACTGGCATACAGATCTTTGGTTTTAGGATCTATCTCTAAATGCAGTTCTGCCAAACTAGATTCGTGAACGCAGGCGATGTCCTGGCCGGTGGCCACAAACACACCGGCCACGACATTTGCGATATTAATTTGAAAACCATTCATTCCGGTATACAGATTAGAAGACTTTGCACGATTGTAACCCAAAACTAAATCTTCCGCGTCGACCCGGAGTATTCGGGAAACATCGTCTTTTTTAATATAACACTCTGCCATTACTTCATAACCGCGGCCGGAAACCAACGCGCTAGAAGAAGCCTTCTTGTCCGAACTTAAATTTCCCTCGATAAAAAATCTTTCGCAGGCGAAATCAGTCTGCGCTATCTGATGTTCAATCCAACCACATAAATTCCAAGTGCAGTTGGTAACCATGTTCTGGCCAGCGGCATCTTTGGTGTCATAGGAAAATAAAACGTGCACCATTCGTGCAATTAAACGCGTTTTGATATCGACCAATTTAGCACGCGAAGAAGAATGAGAAACAATTTCGTTAAAGTGCTTAAATTGTTCCTTTAACCAAAGGTCAAACTTAATCATTTTTTCAATGCTATCAAATTCAAAAAAAGGCGCGCGAGTCATACGTTTGCTAAGGACTTGAGTAAAAACCCCTTCGCCACTGGACAGGGCTCGGGCTCCCCGAGCAATGGAAGAAACCAGGGCACCTTCAGTTGTGGCGATCGGTGCATATATATTTTCTTGAAATTTTTTGAATAAAAGTGGACCAACTACACCAACAGGAATTTCTACGGTCCCAATCATGGCCTCAATATTTCCTTGCACCGATTTCGATTCCAATCTGGTCGTCGAAAGATGATGTAAAGACGACTGCGTTTTTGCTTCTAAAAACGCAAGACGTTTCATCCGAGCTTCCTCGGTGAATAAACTTCGTCCGGGAACGAAATTAGGCAGTTTGTCTTTATCCGTTTTATGATCCATTTTTATCCCTAAACCGTATTCATAATTATCTATGACTGGACTCTATTTGAAGAGGGTTAACGCTCCAACTAATTCAATATCTCGATCTAGGTCTAGCTTTAGCTAAAGTTTTTTTCTCGAATTTTCACCCTATTCAAACTATATTCATTATATGTTTCAATCCCTTCTTTACAAAGAGCTGTCCCTGGATCAAGTTAGATATTCCTTAGTTTGGGAAGATTGTTCATTACTGGAAAAAAGTTGGACAGTGAGCCCTACGGACCGAATATTGTCCATCGCAAGCAGCGGTTGCAACTGTCTAAATTTGGCTCTTAAAAACCCACAAGAAATCATCGCGATCGATATGAATTCCTTCCAACTGGATCTACTCCAGTTAAAAATCCAATTGATTTCCGATTTAGAATACAAGGACTTCATTCGAGTTTTAAATTTTGAAGGCAAACCTGCCGTTGACCAATCTTACATCAATAGTCTCCCGTTAAACGAAGACAGCAAACGCAAACTATTGGCCGCCTTACCGCAGTTGCAAGAGGGCCTTCTGAGTTTTGGCAGGTTAGAACAGTATTTTAAAATATTTCGGCATCAGTATTTGTTTAAAATCTGGGACGAAGAAACTCGAAAAAATCTAAAAAACGCCAAAACATCCGAAGAACAATTGAAAATTATCAAGGGCGCGAACTTTTCCCAATTGGAAAAGGCGGTAGAACAGTTTTTTAGCATTCAGGGCCTAGCCAAAGGCCGTTCCGAAGCGCAGTTGAAATACGTTACGGTTACGAACAGCGGTGCCCTATTTTTTCAGCAGTTTTTGCAACTGATACAAAAGCAGTTGATCGGTGAAAATTTTTATTTAAATTTCTTTATCTTTGGCGAAGCACCGAAAGAACCTAAATACTGGCTCCCTTATTTACAAGAAAAAAACTTTCCGGCCCTTAATCAAGCGGTGAAAAAAATCAAATTAGTTGAATCCGACATCGAAACTTACTTACAAAAAGAACAAGGTTTCAATTTTTGCAATCTTTCTGATATTTTCGAATATATGCCTACTGAACATAGTGAAAAATTATTTAATTTGCTGAATCAAAAACTTTCAAAGGGCGGAAGAATTGGATATTGGACCTTACTGGTAGATCGGCAAACGAAACAAATGAAGAAACTGGAAACCTTATCTAGCGACCTGGCAAAACAAGATCGGTTATTTTTTTACAGTAGTTATAACGTTTACGAACGTACTTAATAAAAAAAGGCGCCTATCACAGCGCATTTTTCTAATTAATCTGTAAATCTAAAATTACATACTAACCATTAAAAACGGAAGGCTAACCGCCCAGCCGCCCCACGACTGCGACATCACTCGTGCCGCTGCTTCAATATCACTACTGTCTTTTACATTTGGAAAATACTTTTGATATTCGCCGACTCTCCAACCAATTGGGCTACCCTGAAGATAATTTCTATAACTTTTTCCAGTCGCTGTATCCGTCTTAGAAGAAGGACCTTCATCGTAATTTAAAGGTAAGAAAACTTTAAGATCTTCAGGTGGACGCGTAAAGAAACCTTCAAAATCCACTTCTACTGGCTGCCCATTGATCATCGCCGTTTTGATGCCCGAACCGCTCATTAACGATTTCATGTTATCTAAGCTAGCATTGATAGTGCGCTGAAATGGCATAAAGGCGCGTGGGTCTAAAATGTTATTGAAAAACTGTGCATTGTTGCTGTTCTTCTGAAGTTCATTCCAAGAAAGTTCCGCCTGCTGCAAGGATACCTTCAAATACGAATATGCGGCTTTCGTGTAACTGGTCGACACTTCAGTGCTACCGTTATACTTAATCAAAGTAAAAAGTTTTGAATGTGTAGTGATTTTCGCGTTTCTTGCTTTTGCAGTAGCACCGTCGATTTTAAAGTCTAAGGCATCAAAACCGTAAATTTGCCCTACGTCGTTCATTGCTTGAAACATACCATTTAAATCGTAAGCGCAAGTCATATACAAAGAAGCTTGGGTAGCATAGATACTTGCTAATAAGGCATGTCTTTCGGCTTCACCGAAACGAATGAAACGATCGTTATCATTGGCAAAACTCGTCGTCGCCAAGAAAACTTTATTATCAAAATAAACCGGCTTTTCGAAATGAAGTTTTTCAATGCGGGCTCTTAAAGTTTTCATTTCTGGTTCGACTTCAAGTCTTAAGAAATTTTGTACTCCTGGTTCGGTATCTAGGCGGTTACCAAGGCCTGCCATTGGTTCCGTCATATAACTGAAAGCCGCCTGCCATTGTGTCATTCCATCCGTGTAATTATTCATTCCCGCGGCGATCATTCTTAAGGTAGTCACAACCATACTTCTAGAAACTGAGAAAGCGCCAACTAACTCTTGTGCGCGGAAAATAATACTTTTGAAAGCACGCATCGGAACTAATTGCGCTACAAGGATCTGCACATCGGGAGTATAAGTCGCATATTCTTTATCGATTTTATTTAAAAAACGATCCAGATCTTCTTTGGTTTTAATGCCCGGAAATGATTTCGCGGTTTTCTGATTATCTACATAAATTACGCCGCCGATGATTTCATTACGGAAATTTTTCATATCTTCCGTTAAAGCAGTTTCTTCATCGATAGTGTCTGCCACTCCCCGCGATGCAACTTTAATATCTTTTTTCGCCTGCGCCATTTCTTCGGCTGTTAATGGTGTAGGAAAATCAACTTGTCCGTAAATATGTGGACTACTTTTAGGATCGGCTTCAAGCTTGGCCGTTTTTTTATGGCCCTTAGCCATTGCAGATTCCATACCTAAAACCATAAATACTGTTAATATTACTTTTAATGCGACTTTCATTTAAACCTCGTTATTTTTATGTACCTTAATATCTTAACTACGGTTATCGGCCTTACAACTTTTAATGGTTGACCTAGACTAAAATCTTGCAAAAATGATGTCTATGCTAAGAAAATTTCTAATCAAATCTTTACGTTGGGTACACCTCGTCCTGCTATTAATGTTTCGAGCCTGCGTAAGGAATCCTAAAACAACTATTGCTGCGTTTCTAGTCTTGTACCTAAGTTCGTTTGCTGGGTTAAAAAACACCCGATTCCTAATCGCTATCGATGACATTATTGATTCTAAGTTTGAGACGTACGAGGATTTAAATCGGCTAAAAGATTCTTTCAACGATCAAAATCACTTGTTCGTAAAATTAAAAAAAGCAAAGGGTGCCGAGTTTAACAAAGAAGAACTTTGTTCGATCAAACGTTGGATTCAGAACCAAGTTGACAAAAGAACCGATACGCATCGATTTTTTTCAACATTGGGCTTAAAAAAGGTCATTAATACGGAAACAAGTATTAACTTTCCTAACGTCTTTGATATCGACTGCGGTAGGTTATCGCTGGATGAGTCACAAAAAATCCATGAAGCGTTTGAATGGGTAAAGAATTCGCCTTGGCACAATGCCCTTTCGTCTTTGGATGGGAAACAAGTTTTTATACATTTTTTCTTGGCAAATACGGCTACTAATCTATTTTATGGTCACTTTGATACTAACATCGTTCCCGATATTGAAAGTGATTTACAAACAAACTTTCTAACCGCGCACCCGGGGATTGAAGCCGATTGGTCGGGTTTTTCCGCGTACCAATATCATCTTCGTGAAGGGTTTAATAATACCACTGTCCTGAACGTGGCCATGATTATTTTAATACTAGTTGTCTTCAGGATCTTTTTTCTAAGTTGGATCAGTGGAATTTTATTTTCGGCGACCATCGGCATTTCTTCGACCATCATCTACGGATATATGGGCCACTTCCATGCGCCGATAGATGTGATCAGTAATTCCTTGTCCCTAATGCTGTTTATTGCTTCGTTGGAAGACTTTATTTTTGTGACTTACATCCAAGGAAAATATAAGAACCGCAGCTACCTGTATGGATTTCGGAAAATGTTAGTACCTGCTTTTTTTACGTCGCTTACAACAGCGATTGGATTTGGATCTCTTTACATCAGCAATCTCAACACCATCAGTCGTTTCGGGATGTGGGCGGGTTTGGCGGCGATGTTAGAATGGGCAATGGTGTTTTTGCTATTACCAGCCGTAATAAAACTTTATCCGCGCCTGCGGAATTGGACCACTTTCAATAAAAATATCCTTTACCGTGCGGTAGCAAAGTTAGCGAACTTCAATCTTTACAAACCAATTGCTTATTCTTTGTTGATTTTTTATTTCGTGGCTTTCTACGGCGCAACCAAACTGAAAGTCACCGATACTCCGGAAGCGATTTTTACCAAAGATCACATTGTCCAAAAAACGATGCGGAAGATGACCGAAGAAACCGGCTGGCAGATTCTGATCAGTATGATTTTTAATACTACCGACGAAAATACCCAAAGAGTTATCATAGAAAAAACTAAAAAACATCCGACTATTTATTCCGTCGAAAGCGTTACCGATTCGATGGACTTTATTGGAAAGGATCTTCCCGAAGGCCGTAAAGACTTGATTGAAATGTTCTGGAAAAACTCTGAAAGCAGCCGACGCCTGATTTCGGAAGGCGGAACAGAACGGGCCTTATTGTTTCTTAAGGAAACAGATATGATTGCGATGAACGAATTTCGCGATTGGGTAAAAACGGATCTTTGCCCTAAAAAAGAATGTGAAGTTGCAGGCCCTTTAGTTTCTTACAGTGAATTTGGCGATAAGGTACTAAAGACACTTCTAGAAAGTTTTGCGGTCAGCCTACTTATCGTCGCCTTAATATTGGCGTATCTTTGTGTCGCCTTAGGAGTCAAAAATATATTAAAAACAATTTTTTCGGCATTGTGGGGACCTACTATGATGGTTTCTTTATTTTATATTTTTGATATTCCGGTATTTTACGTCACCAGTATTTTTGCTTCCATTTTAGTGGGGTTAGCCGGCGACAACACGATCCAATTTCTATTTAGTAGCAAAAAACAAGGTTTGCATCAGGGCATCGACGATCTTAGTAATGCGGCCACCATCGTTACCCTGACAATGATCATTATGCCCTGTGTACTATTCTTTTCCGCATTCGCACCACTGCGAACGATTGGCTGGTTAATGATTGTCGGATTTAGCTTGGGATATATCGGCGACTTGTATCTGTACAAAGCCTTCGTTTCAAAACCAAAATAGAAACGCAACGACGAGATATTAGCTTTTATGATTTCTTACGGCGCATGTGGCGTCGAGAGGAGTCATAAAAGCTAAAACATCCCTAGCGCAAGTATGCGCTAAAACATCTGGCGTTAAAATAACCGGCTGCGGAGGTCCTCTCTTAGAACTTTCCAATTATGCCTTTTTTCTACCGGAATCTCTTTGATAAATTTAATTTCGACATCTTTAATCAGATACTGATCCAAAACCTTGTGAACTTCTTTGGAAATAAACTGTTTCAGATCTGAGGACAATCTAATATCCGAAGTAAAATTTTTAAAGTCGTAAACCTGCAGAAAGAATTTTTTTATATAACCCTTTTGAACTATCGCCGCTCGTTTGATCATAAAATGATCAACAACCAAACCTTCACATTTTTTTTCAATCGCAAAACTGGAAATTACGATATCGTCCTGCCTTAACATTTCGCTTTTGCGACCCAGAAGATAAAGCCTACCGGAGGCATCTTTGTAACCTATGTCACCAGTTCGATGCCATATTAGTCCATCGCTGTCTTGATATTTGTATTCTGCATTTGATTTTTCATTAAACAAGTAGCGTTCAATCACGTGTGGCCCATGTAATAGGAATTCGCCAAATTTAAAATTACTTCCGTAAACTGGGTCAATGATGACGTTGATTTCATTGATGGGATTTCCCACACAATATCCATCTCCCGGGGCGCTGATATAATCTTCCATTTTTATATGCGAAATGGGTTCAGCTTCGGTAGCGCCGTAAACGACGTTGCATTCACAATTAGGAAATACTTCTCTGACGTTTTTAGCCAGCCAGATGGGTAGCGCTGCCCCGCCGGCGACCATACTTTTTACCTGTTGATTGCGAATATTATTTTGCAACATATGTTCAGTTAATTTAAATAAATAGGAAGGTGCCGCTGACAAACGTGTTACTTTTAATGTGTTTATCTGATTTAAAACTAACGCTGGATTCATCAACCAAGGTTTACTAAAATCAATTGCCGGCACAACTGTAGATGTTCCATGCCCTAGATTGTGTGATACCAACAACGGGAAAAAAGGCATATCGACTTCATCGATCTTTTTCTTTCTAGGCCAATATTTGTATCCCAAATGAAACTGGGCACCCAGAATCCTGTGATTGCGATCAGCTGCTTTCGGATTTCCGCCAGTGCCGCTGGTAAAAGTAATTAAGGCGGTATCATCTCCACTGCGGGTTGTCGGTGGGCTTAACTGCAAATTATTTTTTAAAAACTCATTTAACGAGCGGATAGGTCCTAACGAACCATCGATGGCAAAAAAATCTTTATCCCAAAGTTCGGGAATTAAATAACTAAATAAAAGTAGTTTTTTAGAGCTAAACACTGACCGGGCGTTGCTAACCTGGATAGACTTCCGAATCATCTTCAAGCCCAGCGTAGGATCTAAAAACACGGGAACCACTCCCTCAGATATGCAGGCCCAAATCAAAGCAAATAGTTCTACCGATAGCGGTAGCAAAAAAATAACTTTGTCTCCAGCAACATAATTAAAATCTCTAAATCCTTGTTTGTACTGATTAGATAAAGTTAGAAATTGTTGAATCGAAACCGTGTCGTACGCGGTTACTTTTTCAGAATCCCACTTTTTCGGAACCTTTAGGAAATGATCACCGAGTTGCTGCGTCGACAATTTATTAAAGTTCGCAAAAACGCTGTGTAAAATATTATTGTTTTGATCCATACATATTTATCTTTACTGTTGTTGCTTTTAAAGTCCACAATAAACCATGGCATTTATAAAATCAAAAACGACCCTACAGTCTCCATTTATACTTCGATTTTCAGCTTGGTTGGAAGAACGGTTCCCGTTGATTAATTTAATCATGGCCGCAATCGCCTACTATATGGTCCGAAGAATTTTTTCCGGTGTAGAAAATCGCTATGAACTGCAAAGTTTGATAGGCATCTTGATTTTTTCTAGCCAGTTTTTGATCTTAAGAATTTTAGATGAACACAAGGATAACTCTGAAGATAAAATAAACCATCCTGAACGGGTTATCCAATTAGGCTGGATAAAACTGGATCACCTTAAGTGGCTGGGCTGTGGCTGCATTTTATTCCAATTGGTATTTATGACCTTGTTCACTACATTCAGCTGCGAATTGTGGGGCTCTTGGGCCGCAATGCAGTTTTGGACTTTCTTAATGGCCAAAGAGTTTTTCGTTGGCGATTGGCTGAAAAAAAACCTTTCTTTGTATGCGTTTTCGCACATTTTAGTAACGCCTTTTATTTTTATTTGGATGATGAAGTGGATTAACAATGAAATCGCCATAGCTGAATTTTTTAGCCACCCACTACCTAGAAACGTCCTGCTGATGACCTTTTTCGGTGGCTACTGTTACGAACTAACCAGAAAAACTAAAGGCCTTGATGAAGAAAAACCTAGTAACCCCTCCTACACGACGCAATTAGGGGTTAATGCCGCGTTATTAAGAGTGGCCTTCTACCATTTTATTTTCTTCTTGGAATTAAATCTTTGCCTTACTCTTATCGGTAAGCCGGCAAATTGGCCTTGGCGTGCGATTCCGATTCTGATCTTTGCCTTAATCCTGCATTCCCTTTTTCGATTTTACAAAAATCCGACCGCGAAAAATCGTGAGTTAAACGAAAAACTTTCGGGATTATTACTCCTGGTTGCTTATCTGATGGTTGCTTTCTGCTAAAATGAATATTCTTTTTTCTGATCCTCTTTATCAGCAGCTACGCGCCCTTTTTGAAATCAGCGAATATCAGGTCTTCACGTCCAGTGACTCAGAATTAAATATTCGATTACACGTTTTCCAAAATCGAAACAGTCAGTGGCATCAGGATCTACGTTACTTTTTTTACATAACTGGTAACTTGGATCAAACCGGTTCGCATAAATTGATAGAAGAATTGCTGATCAGGTCTCGATCTGCACTGCCTAATTCTTCCACTCTAATGGGTCCCCTATTGTTTTCGACTTACTTGGATTACCGCATTTGCCTAGAAAATCCCGGCAAAACCGCCAGCGAAATCGATCGACGTTATGTCGGCGAACCCCAGACCCCAGCCAGTCTGTTGCCAGTTCTGTTGAAATCGGGTTTTAAGAAGAATCAACTTTATAAAACTTATGTTCTAAGAAAACCGGAAACTAAAAATACAATTCTAAATCAATTCAAAGGTGAAACTTTCAGGGCAATCAAATCGCAGTTTGAATTAAAAGTTTTTGATCTGGATCAATGGAAACAAAATAAGAACTCATTTTATTTATTAACAATGGAATTGTTTTCCGAAAATCCCGGATTCCAGCCTTTGAGTGCGCAACAATTTGAAATGATTATTAATGAAAACTACTTTAAGTCGGTTTGTTATCAAACCAGTCTTTGTCTTTATAAGGATTCCTTGCTGGTTGGTTATAGCCTAAACTTTATCGAATCGGACAATGACGATAAGTCTAAACAGAATTTGCTGATTAAAACCGCCGGAGTTACCAAACTACATCGGCAGTTAGGAATGACGTTTCTGTACTTGGTCAGCGAAATCATGCAAAGGTCAGCTGAATACAATCAGATAAAATTCTGCCTTATGAAGGATGGAAATTTTCCTAGTTTAATTGCCAAAGATTTTATTGATGAAACGATCGAATATGCAATGTTAGAAAAAATCGGAAAATAAACGATAGACCCGGATCTAGATCTAGAAACAAACCAAGGACTTTGCCTTTAACCTGGACCTGGACTGCAGGAATAAAGCATTTTTTCTGGGTCAGCGCTAAAATGAAATCAATGAATTCAGAAAAAAGTATCCAAATTCTAAATGCATCCCATGCCGAACAATATACGTTTGTGCAATCGGCATCTTTGTCAGCCGCTAAAGGGTTTATCGCACGACCGGAGACCTACCAATGGTTTCCCGAACATGAAATTTATCCTACCTTGGGTGCCTTTCACGGCGGCCAATTGATTTCGGTCATGCGTCTTGAATGGATTTCATCTTGGCCGGAGCTGAATGCAAAGATGCATTCAAGTTTTTTCCATCCCGGTTTAAAGTTTCCCTGCGCCTATTTGACAAAAGGTGGGACTTTGCCCGAATTTATGGGTTTAGGATTGAATTCGTTACTTCGTTATCATGCTTTAAAAATTTCGATGCATTGGCAAGTAGGATACATTTTAGGAACTATGATAAAAGGCTCTTCCCGAGTCGAATCTATGAAACAAATGGGATATGAATTTTCAGTTAATCCAGTAAAATGGAAAGGCTATTATCAGTCCGAAGAAAATGCCCTTATTGGTTACTTAAATTTACCAGAAAAAGGATTACAGGCTTTAAATTATTTGGAAGACAGATACATCCAACTGCTACTGGATTATAAACCGAAATTTAATCCTTACGATGTAAAAATCAAAGTCCCTTTTCGTTCAGTGTCTTAAGAACCATTTCATAGGGAGTTTTTGCTTCGCCTTGTGCGAACGAAAACCTGGCCAATAATTCCAGACGCAATTTCTGTTCTAATTCGCCAAACTGTTCCCACCCATAATATTTGGGGCGTGGTTCTGTTTGAAAGTGGTGCGAATAAATCAGTTGTTTAATTTCTAATGAGTTTGTTTTACCCGGATACTGGCCAGCGACTAATTTTTTAATCATTGGATCTATTAAAAAAGAATACATGATTTCTGGGCTCCACTGGAAAAACCCACAAACTCCTTCCAAGTTCCTTAACATTTGATACTGGTACAAGGTTGCAAAGATTTCGCGCTCAAAAACTACCCATTTTTGATTAACCAAACGTTCGACGTAACATTCGGCACTTCCCACAACTGGAAAACCGCCCTTTTGGACGACCCATTCCATGACTTTCATTTGCAAACTTAGCATCGGATAAAAGCAGTTGGTCGCGGCAATAATATCGCGGTATTCGGGAGTCTGATAAAAAGAAATCACATCAACATCAAAATATTCGATGGGTATGTGATGGCGCCGACTATACTTTTCTGCCCAGGCAATATCGTGATTATTAAAGCCACTTTTAAAACGCATAACCGCCGCTACAACAGGAATTCCGGCTAAACGGAAGGATTCGATCGCCACTTCGGAATCGATGCCACCACTGAAGCAAACGTAGATTTTTTTAGATGTCGAAGCGGCAATTTCCTTCGCGGCAGTCAAACATTCGGTCTTCCAATCTTGGACCGGTCTTTCAATGCTTCCATAATCGATAGTCCAAGTTTGCGTGGGTGATTGCCTAGTAGTAAAATACTGCGAATCAAAGCCAAATTTAAAGTGATTGTTTTTAGTTAATTGCAATTGCATCTGAGAATTATCATCTAATAAAAAAAACGACCTGGGTAGGCCGTTTTTCTAAGATATTATTTTGTTAAAGCTAAGGCTTACTCATCAGTCCCAAACCCAAAGGGTTTATTCGTCAAAGCTTCCGCAGTCTTTTGCTACGAACGCTGGTTTACCCGAAGCATTCATAATTTTGATCCAAGGACCACTTGCTTCAGAGGCAATCAGACGTTTTCCAACTTCTAATTTTCCTACTTTATCGGCTTTGTCAGTAGGACGTTTCATGATCGGGCAAGTTTTGCTGACTGTCCATGGTTTCGCACCATCTAACATATCTGAACTTTCCGCAACACTAGCTAATCCTCTTAAACGTGAAGCCATTTTTTCTTTTTTGAAGCCTGTAGATTCGCCAGTCGCAACTTCTCTTGTAAGTTCCGATTTAGCTGTTTCCAAAGCTAGGCGTGACTCCATAACATTGTCTTGAGCATCTTTCATAGCCTCGATAGCTTGAGTGTTGCTCTTTTTAACCATTGCTACGTAAGCTTTCAACTTTTCAGTTTCTGCTTCAACTCTGATTTTTTCAGCATCAGACATTGCTCTTGCTCTTTGTGCAGCAGCAATTGAATCATCTAACTTCTTAACTTCAGCCATGACTTTATTTTCAGTCATCGCACGTTCTTTTTCGGCATCATCGAACTCAGTTTTTGCAACTTTAAAGTCTTTTTGCGCAAGATCTAATTTCTTTTTAGTGTCAGATAGGGTTGCAATAAACTTTTCTTTGTCTGCATTCTTTTCTTCGATCATATTTTTCAAAGCCATCCACTCGGTGCGAGTTTTTAGCTCGTCAGCTTCTAAACTTGCTTTTCTTGCTTCAACAGATTCAATCTCGGCTTCAAGTACTGCGATCTCTGAACGCATTCTTTGAACTTGGATTTGATTCTTATTGATGTTTTTAGCCGTTTGCTCTTTTGTGAATTTTAATTTGTCTAATGAAGTTTCTAGTTTGGTGTGAGAATCTTCCAATTCTTTTTTAGTTCTATCAGCATTTGCGAAGTGATTTTGAGCGCGATGTTCAACATCAACTAACTCGCCTTCAGTTTGTTTATACTGTTTATCTAAATCTTCCAATTCAGTTTTCATTGAATCCATTTCAGTCAAAGTTTGTTCCTGCTTTAACTTGAAACCTTCAATGCGATATTTCTTCGCAGCGATTTCACGTTCGGCTTCCACTTTCTTCTTTTCATAGTCATCACGAGTTTTTGCTGCCTTTTTTTCAAGATCTTCAGCTTTTTTAACTTCGTAAATTTCCTCTTGAAAAGCATTCATCAAAGCGCCATCGGGATATGATTCAGTGACAACGGGCTTATCACCCTGCGAATAAGAGTTTGGAGATTGATACGTAGTATCTTCACCTGCACTTATTACCTTCACTGGTTTCACAACAATCGTGTCTTCCGCCACAGCCTTCAATGAAATCAGGCTAAGACCTATTAACACTACACATAATTTATATTGGGTCGTCATGTTCCTTCTCCCTATAAAAACATTTCTCACATGTCTCTTATCGGGGATGCCGTGAAAATCTTAAGGAAAGTTTAGTGTTTATGATTCATCTTTTGACATCCCATTTTGGCCGCAATGCATCAAGAGGCGGAAATTGTTTAGCATTAGAAAAAAAGCGATTTTTTCGCCAGTTAAAAACTGGTCCTTCGTCCCCTGCCCGAGAGCGATTCTTAATTTGAGACGTCTCAATCCTATAATGAAAATTTCTAAAAGAATTAAGATTTAGGTCCAAGGTATCCGATACGACATATGTAGACGATTTTTAAATAACAGGAGTTACTCATGTTAATGAAATATATTATAGCCTTGTCCGTGCTGTTCTATGCAGCTACAGGCCTAGCTGACGATACCTACGGACTATTTATGGTTGTTAAAGGTGATGTGAAAGTTACCTTGGCTAAAGACAAATCCGAAGTAGCAGCGAAAGTCGGCATGAAAGTAAATTCCGGCGATAGCATTGCTGCAGGTGCCGATTCCCGCGCAAAAGTAGTGATGTCAGATAAGAACGTTTTAAACATTTCACCGGATTCTAAAATCGTAATCGAAAAATACGAAAATGACGGCAAAGATAAGAAGAACGTGGAATTAAGTGTCCTTTACGGAAAAGTACGTGCCAGTGT
>JAYVAZ010000021.1:0-13630 GCA_043750675.1 Pseudobdellovibrionaceae bacterium
TTAACTTAAACTTTATAACAAGGGGACGTCGTTTGTTTCGCAATTTCTCAATATCTATCATTTCAATTCTTTTTTCTTTGAGCGTTTTTGCCGATGGTCCCTCTTTTACTGTTGATATCACTCTCAGCCCAGCCGGTAGTTTCAAAGGAACTAGCACCGAGGTCACTGGTTTTGCTGAAAAAACATCCAGTGGAAGCATAGTTGCTGAGAATATAGTCATTGATTTGAAAAACTTAACTACCGGTGTAGGATTACGTGACAAGCACACTAAGGAACATTTACAGGTAGAAAAATATCCGCAGGCTAAACTGATCAAGGCTTCTGGGGCAGGCGGAAAAGGAACTGCGGAAATTATGGTTCGTGGTAAAACCGTGACTGTTGCTGGAACTTACACTGAAACTGCAAATACTTTGCATGCAACTTTTGATATGAAATTATCAGATTTAGATATTACAAATGTTCGCTACATGGGTATCGGCGTAAAGGATAAAGCAACGGTTAACATCATTGTTCCTTTGCAGCCTCAGGCCGCAGCTCCGGTTAAAGCAACCGCGCCAGCTCCAGTGGTCGCACCAGTGCCTCAAGCAAAACCAGCAGCCTCCGCAGTGAAACCAGTAGCTCCAGCAAAACAGGCCGCACCTAAGCCGGCCGCACCAGCACCTAAAGCGACTCCTAAAAAATAAGGTATATTAATGTTTTTTCGATTGGCTCTTTTATCTTTATTAGCAATTCTTGCCAGCTGTCAGCAGGTGGAAAACTCTAGCGCCAAAGATGCAAGTATCTACGGCGAAATCACCGGTACTCCGGCCTTTATGGCTGCACGTACCGTGCTGATTCAGAAGTGTTCTAACTGCCACCTTTATCACGACATGTACGAAGAAGAATTGGTACAGGCAGGTATCGTCGTTCCGGGAAATGCAAACGCTTCGTTGTTATATTATCGTTTGCAGGGAAGCGCCGGAACTGGCGGGCCGAAGGATATGCCCAGCAATGGAACTATCGCGGCTTCTCAGTTGACCACGGTAGAAACCTGGATCAACGCAATTACTCGGTAATTTATGTCTGAAAAAATTAAAAGCAGTGAGATCACTCCGGAATCAGTTTTTCTGAACCGTCGAAATTTTTTGCGTACTTCCCTATTTGTTGGAACTACTTTGGCAACGAATGTGGTTTATCGGCAGTTTAGAAATTCGCCGGATCGAAATAAGGAAAATTCCAATGGTTTAGAAGAGCCCGCTTTGTTGGCTGGGCCGGGCGGCGAGATATCGACCAGTTTGGAAAACATCACTCACTATAATAATTTTTTCGAGTTTACTACCGACAAATCGGAAGTGGCAGATAAGGCCAAAGATTGGGAACCAGCCCACTGGAAGTTAGTCGTTGATGGATTGGTCCGAAAACCACAAACTTTCGCAATGGAAGATTTACTGAAATTAGAAATTGAAGAACGTATCTATCGATTTCGCTGCGTCGAAGGTTGGTCGATGGTTATTCCGTGGCAGGGGTTTTCCTTGTCCAGTTTACTGAAAAAAGTGGAACCGTTGTCATCGGCAAAATATGTGGCGTTCACTAGTTACTATGACGGCAATGAAATGCAAAGTCCGATTAGTGCGGGAATAGAATTTCCTTACGTGGAAGGATTGCGATTAGACGAAGCCATGAACCCGTTGGCGTTGATGGCGACAGGAATTTATGGAAGGGCTATGCCGAATCAAAACGGCGCGCCGGTCCGTTTGGTAGTGCCTTGGAAATATGGATTTAAAAATATAAAGTCCGTGGTGAAAATTTCATTAACTGATAAAGTCCCGCCGACTACTTGGAACTTGGCGAATTCTAGCGAATATGGTTTTTATTCAAACGTAAATCCGCAGGTGGATCATCCACGTTGGTCGCAGGCGCAAGAACGCCGAATTGGTGATATTGATTTAAGAGATACTTTAATGTTTAACGGCTATGAAAATGAAGTAGCTTCTTTGTATTCGGGAATGAATCTGCGGGAGAATTTTTAAATGAATACCGCGGTGAAAACTTTCAAAGACGATGACTATAAGAAATTTTTATTTTTTGCCAATGCTATTTTGCCTTCCTTGCTGATGGTAGTGGATTGGAATCAGGGGAACTTGGGAGCTAATCCCATCGAATTCGTGACTCGTACCACCGGCGTAATGACCCTTGTTCTTTTATCGATTACTTTGAGTGTCACACCACTGGCAAAAATTTTCGGTTGGAGTTGGTTGATAAAACAACGGCGACAGTTGGGTTTGTTTGCCTTCTATTATGGATTGCTGCATTTTTTAACTTATATTCTATTTGATCGCGGCGGCAACCTTGCCACTGTACCTGCAGACGTTATCAAGCGGCCTTTTATTGCAATCGGAATGATTTGTTTTGTTATGATGATTCCACTAGCCGTCACCTCCACCAATAAAATGATTCAAAGATTAGGTGGAAAAAAATGGAAGCAACTTCATAAGTTAACTTACCTGATTGCAGTTGGCGGCGTGATCCATTTTTGGATCATAGTAAAATCAGACATTACTTATCCGGCGATTTTTGCGGTGTTGATTGTAGTGCTGTTAGGATTCCGCTGGCGTAAAAATTCATAGGGCTAATTGATCCTGTACTTTTGAAAACGCCGCACTCTGTAAAGGCTCGCCCCAACTAATGACAGAGCCATTTGATTTGATCGCGAAGAAAACGCCCCAGCAGCCAATAACCGTTTGTACTCCAGATTTTAATTGTTCGACAACTTCTAACGGATCACCGCCGCCAAACTGATCACCCCAAGTAACAACAGAGCCATCTTTTTTAATTGCAGCAAAGGCGCGGCCATTGGCGACTATTGAAATTACATTAGATTTTAATAATTCGGCCGTAGAAGAACTGTCGCCACCGATCCATGGTTGTCCCCAAGTTACCACTGACCCGTCATTTTTTAGCGCCGCAAACGAACGACTGTTGGCAGTAATCGATTTCACCCCGGTTTTTAATTGTTCGGCGACCTCCGAGTGGTCTCCTCCATCTTCTTCTTTGCCCCAGGTTACAACGGATCCATCATTTTTTAATGCGGCAAAACTGGCGTCTCCAGCAACAATAAATTTTACGTTGGAATTTAATTGATCGGAAACTTTTGATTGATCAGCACCGAATTCGGCTTGTCCCCAGGTCACTACCGAGCCATCCGTCTTTAGCGCCGCAAAGGCCAATTCGCCGCCAACGACCAGTTGTACCGCTGTTTTTAATTGCGCCAAAGCAGCGCCGCTGTTTCCGCCTTCGGTATTTGAACCCCAAGTAATAACCGAGCCATCATTTTTTAATGCCGCAAATGCAGTTGAAGTTTTTGCCAGTAATTTTACGTTTGATTTTATTTCAGCGGCTACTTTTGCAGAGTCACCACCGGTTTCGCGGGTGCCCCAAGTGACAACAGAACCATCTTCTTTCAACGCTGCAAAGGCCGATTGATTCCCGATGACCAATTGGATTCCTGACTTTAAAACGGATGCAACCTCAGCACTGTCGCCACCTTCGTTGCCGGCGCCCCATGTGACAACAGAACCATCTTCTTTCAACGCTGCAAAGGCCTTGTCCGTTGCGCTGATTGATTTTACTTTTGATTTTAAAAGTGCAGCGACTTTCGCGCTGTCGCCACCTTCACTGCTGGCGCCCCAGGTAATCACTGATCCATCGTTTTTTACTGCGGCAAAAGCTTTACTGTTTGCCGAAACCGATTTGGTTCCTTTTTTTATTTCAACGGGCGTTGGCGTAGGTGTAACGACAGTGACAGGAGCCGGGGATGGAGTCGTGACGACAACTGGAGTCGGTGTCGCAGTTGGGTTAGCAATCGCAATAGGCGTCGCTACCACTGCCGGCGTCGGAGAAGCCACTATTTGTGGCAGCGGATTTGGTTCGGTGTTTGGGGCAAAAGCAGCGACTTCTACCGTCGGAACATTAGGTGGCATTTTTACTTCGCCATTTTTCGGATAGGTGGATTTTGTCGTAGATTTTTCTACTACGCGGAAACCTTCGTTTTTGCATGCGACTTGGACCAAAAGAAAAGAAGCAACTATAGTAAGGATAAAGATATTTTTATTCATGCTAACTAATATAACGATATCGGGAAATACCGCGACCGTTTTTTTACTGACAGATAAATTTGACCGGGTAAACTTTGCTGTACAAATTATCGACAACCCTACTGATTCTTAGCTGTAGATAATATAGACGGAGGAATGAAACCTTTTCCCGAATGGGCTACGGACGGCACTTCCAAGGCCTTTGTAAATGCGGTTTTCAATAATCTGTAATAAACTACAGGCTATGAAAACCAGCGAATTTTATTTGTCCTTTGGCGGAATAGGACAGGATTGTTTATGCAGATGAAAAAAATGGATCAACAGGATTTCGAAATTTTTCAGCAGTCGACGATGCTGGAATACGCGACAATGTACGCGAAAGAACATGATGTGCCGGTAGAAAAGGCCTTAGAAACCGCAAAAGTCGAAGTCCTAAATTATCTTCCGCAAGGATTGAATACGAAAGATCATTTCTTTTTTGATTTAAAATCGGATCAGAAGTCTTGTGGGTATCTGTGGTTTGGGGTGCGCGAACAGTCCGGTAAGAAAAAAATATTCATTTTCGATATTTTAGTTCACGAAATAGCACGTGGAAAAGGCTGCGGAAAATTTATGTTAGCGTGGTTGGAGTCAGAGGCCAAATTGATGGGATTAAACGAAATCTATCTGCATGTTTTTGGTCAAAACAAAGTAGCCCGCGGTCTTTATGAATCCACGGGTTTTCAAGTGACTAACCTATATATGGCGAAAAAATTTTAGTAACAGATAAAACCGAACAATTAATGTGCGCACTCTTTTGTCCAAGCACCGGTCAATTTGATATCGGCACTAGCTGGAATTGATCCGTGAAGTACCCCGTTGGCTTTGCCAGATAAAGTATATGTTTTTGCGGTAAACGGTCCACTCAAAGTTCCCTTAGCATCCAACTCATCATTTTTACAAGTTAACGAAGACTCTAAAATGGATGCCTTTGTTTTCCAAGAATCCAAAGTACAACCATTTTTCTTCAATTCTTTCGTAATTGTTGATTTGATGTCTTTGGCCTCTTCCGGGGTCACGCAATCTTCGCCTTCAGATGAGGGTAGGGTGATACCGCTGACAATGAAAACCGATTTGGTTTTCCATAACCCGGGCTGTAAGGATTGGGCCCGTGCCGAAAATGTGAATAAGGAAACTGCTGCGAATAAAATAATAAATAATGTATTTTTCATAGTAGAAATTTTACTTCCAAACATTTGAAAAGTCGAATTTCTAAAAATTGATGCGGGAGAATGTGGAAAATGACCCCGTTTTACCAGTCCATGGGATTTCAGCAAATGGAAACTGTCCATAAATTAGTGCGTAGTCATGGCTATGATTTAAAATTTTCAGGAGTACTTGACGCTGCGATTGACAAGTTTGCAGAAGGCGACCTACCGTATTTTGCGGGACTGGATCAAAGCGCTTGCGGCTGCATGTTTGGAAGGGGACCTATTATGCATCGGTCCGGTAATCGCTCCCAATCAGTTTATTGCCGAAGGGTTGATTCTAAATTGTAGCAAGGATCATTCTGGTCCGATTCGTATGGATCTTTTTTCAGGAAATAAAACTTTGTTCACTAAATTAAAATCAAATGGATTTATAGGAGAACGAACTCCTCCGTTGATGAGTTATGGTGGCCGGCCTTTGCCCGTGCGATCCGCAGAATATATTGCGTTGGCCGCGCAGGCATTGGGTTAGTATCGATCCGGCTTTTCAGTTTTTTCAGTCTTTACCTTGCCGCTTGTATCAGTACCAGCTGTAGTGGCTTCGATCGTGGAATCGGTTTCTTCATTATTAAGAAGGGGAATATTCGCGTTCACGGAAGACACCGTCGAAAGAGTTCGATCAGAGTTTTCATTTTTAGATGCGCGAAAATTTTCACGAGCAAGTAAGGCTGTTGAAAATAAAAGAATCGTTAACGAAATAGAATATTTCATAATTCACCTCTGAATAATAGTATATCAAAGGAGGTGACAGGTTTTCGAGTCTAGAAGCGGTTTTCCGGACGCTGGCCCATGGTCGAAGCGGAATTTTGAAATCAGGTTTAGTGAGGTTTTTGTTTGCTGTTAGTCCCGATTCCCAACGATGCCCACAAACCTTTGTCCTCGTGTTCTCCGTTTATTGTAGACATATCGATGACGTATCGAAAGTCGACATCACCTTTGTCTAAGTGATCAAAGGCGCCGTTAATTTCACTGCTGTCAGACAGAAAATCCCCATCATTAGGGATATCGATGCGGAAATCGCATCAAATTTTGTGTACAGCACGTAACATGCCGCTCGAGATTCAAAACGTGATTGTCATTCGACGGTAGAAATAAAACTCGAACGTGGGAAAATTTTGAACCGCAATTTGACACTTTTTAATTCAAATAAAATCCATTCTATCTGAGTTAATTATTAACTTGGCTTTGGGTTTGCTTGATAGAACAGTGTTCATCAGGCGCTTTAAGAGTGCAGTGAATAGTTAACTAACATTTCAAAGGAGACCTTAATGGCAAACCAAGAAAATTCAACTCAAGGACAGACAGCTAATCAAAGTTCAACAAAACAATCTTCTGTTGCTGGTGCAAGCCAACAACAACAAAAAGATCAAAAAGATCAAAGAGATCAAAGAGATCAAAAAGATCAACGAGATCAAAAGTCGACTTCTCAAGCAGGCAGTAATCAATCAGGTAGCCAAGCAGGAAGTAACCAATCCAGCGGAAAATCTGGTTCTCAATCCCAACAAGATAGATAGTTGATTGTTAAATTCTATTCAATGATCGGCACTCGGCCATTGTTTTGAACAAGTCTGGCCCTAAACTTAGGGCCTTTGACTTTTAAGTTCGACACTCGTTCATTATAATTAATAACCGTGCGGCCGCACGCGCGTCGCTCATGGCCCGGTGATGCTGATCCATATCTATTTGGAAATGACTAGCTAGATTCTTTAATCCATAAGACGACAGGCCAGGGTGCGTTTTACGAAGACCAGCGCACGTACACAACAATGGTCGCACAAATTGAATTCCAGCCCTTTCAAATTCGCGTTGTATAAATCCATAATCGAAACGTACATTATGCGCTACAAAAACGGTTCCTTTAAAAAATTCGAATAATTTTTCAGAAATGTCGTTAAAAGTCGGAGCATCTTTCACCATTTCATTTGTAATTCCAGTTAAGCCAGTAATAAAATTTGGTATCGCGCGGCCTGGATTTATGAGGGTCTGAAACTCTTCAACTATTTTACCGTTTTGAATTTTGACCGCGCCAATTTCGGTGATGCGATGAAAATTTGCGGTACCACCTGTGGTTTCAACGTCAACTACAGTATATATTTGGTTGGGGTCGGTTTCCCAGCGCACTCGCAGGACTTCAACGCCGAATCCGGCTTCCTTTAATAGGCGAAGGCGACTTAATTGTCCCGGCCGTAAATTGTCGCCCTCGGCCTTCACTTCTATGAACTGGATATTGCCGTCTTTTTCGATCATCAAATCTGGAAACCCAACATGGTGGGTTTGATAGTTCTGCGCAATCGTTAGCAAAATTTTCCCAACATCCCTACTTCCGCATTTCTGAAGAAATGAAATCAGATCGCGCCCTAAATCAGTGTGCCAGCGGAATAGATCGTTTAATTTGCCATAATGCAAGACTACGGTTCGCAGGATTAGTTTTTGCGCTTCGTTCGACTGGCTTAATAGTGAAATTTTCGCTTCGATTTCTGGTTCGTGGTTCAGGTAGAATTCCGGCCCAATCAAGTCACTGGGTGACCTTTCAAATGGATTATGAATGCGGGCGTTTTCAGATTCAAAAAGTTCACTCCAGAAAATGAGCCCAAATAAACTATTCCATAAATTGTTTTCAGAAAAAGTTGCTTGGTAACCTTCATTTTCGAAATAGGCGCAGACACCCAGCTCCGGTCGTTTCAAATACGAATCGCTGATCTTTATTTCTCGGGCCTGGTGCAATATTTCGGTGACGGTGCTTTTTCTTTTTTTATTAAATTTACGCAACGAAAAATCTTCAGCGAAAAGCAGTTCTTCGTCGCTGCGAGGCTGTTTTTGCATGTCTTCCAGCAAGGCTTGGCAATCGGATTTCTTATCTAATTTGTAAAACAAACGCGCCATTTTTTCGCGCGCCTTTGCCGAAATCGATAATCCATAGGCTTGCGCGGCTTGCTCGGGATTTGTTTCGGCCCAGTATTCGCCAAATTGAAATAGCAGTTCACTTTTTAAATTTTGTGACCCTTTAGTGAGATCGGAATAGGACGTTGCTTTGGTGTACAGAGAATCGATTTCTGCCGCTGTCATTTTAGACCAAGGGGAAATTAAAGACTTCACAAAAAAGTATTCGTCTTGCGCTTCCTTTTTGGTGATAAAACGCGGAACAAACTTCGTCTTCAATGTTTGGCTTTGACGTATGCCCAGGTCGCGAAGCGTGTACAATGTCAAATTTTTTTGGACCGAACCAAAAAACAGAAAAAGGATGTATTCCAACTCCTCTGACTTCTGTTGCACAATCAGGTTTTGAACTGTCAGGTTCTCTACTTGTAATTCTATTACCTTTGACCGGGCAAAGGATAACAGTTCTTCTCCTGAAATCGTTTTAACGACAGTCAGACCACACAGGCCACACCACTTTTGCAATTGCGGTTTTGTCAGAAATTGAATGAGTTCGCCGGTATCCGCTGGAATTAATTTTCTAATAAAACCATGATTTTGCAATTCCTGAAAGGATCCTTCCAGATTATCGATTTCGGCATACTTGGCAAATTTCTTCTGGTCAAAAATATTACCTTTGCGATTAACCATCCGGACAAAGATACATTGGGCATTTTCGGAAAGACTTTTTAATTGTGAAATAAACTTTAATTCGCGCGGTTCTAGCAACTGATAATAGTGTTCTTCCACAAAATTTAACATTTCGAAAAAATGAGTTCTGTAATAGCGAGGAGGAAGGACCACGGCATTCATCAAATAAACATAGGCGATCGTTTTATTTAATGCAAATTTATTGAAGTTTGCTGAATGCCGTTACTGTTAACCGATAGTTAACTTTGGTTTACTATTATTCAATTTTTTTCATGCAAGTATTTTGATAAGTATTCGCATGAACATTGCTCAGCGATTTCCATTTGTAAATTTGATCCCGGGTGCAACCCCTGTGCATTCCTTGCCGCTATTGGGTGAGTGGATCGGTCACCGGCAGCTTTTCGTAAAACGCGAAGACCAGACGGCTACTGGTTACGGCGGTAATAAAGTGCGAAATCTTGAATTTCTGTTGGGCGCGGCAATTAAATCACAGGCAAAAAAAGTTATAACTGTGGCCCCGCGCGGATCAAATTTTGTGGCAGCCCTTTCGGCCCAAGCGGCTAAGGTAAACTTGCCTGTAGAAGTTTTCCAATTTAATCCCGCCGGAAGCGCCCAGATAGATGCGCAAGATGCTTTCAGTCGTGAATTAGGAATCAAAGTCCGTGAATTTGGCCCTGGAAAATACTTGGGTGCAATTCGTGGGGGAATTTCTGTTCGTATACTGCGAAACGCTTACGTGATTTCGCCAGGTGGTTCCAGCGCTATAGGAGTGCTAGGTCCTATCAACGCGATCTTTGAATTAAATCAGCAAATTCATAACGGCGAAATTCCCGCGCCAGACGTGATCGTCGTTGGCGCCGGAACCTGCGGAACATTGGCTGGGTTAATTGCTGGCGCAAAATTATCGGGGTTAAGATCACAGGTGATCGGCGTACGTTGTGTTGATAAAATTGTTTGCAATCGTCTGCGTGTTGCCTATTTGGCCAATCAAGCGTTTCATTTGTTAGGTTCCAAAATGCGAGTTTGTAGCAACGATGTCGACCTGCGCGATTTGCGGCAGATTTCTTACGGGGAACCTTTGCAAGACAGCGATTCTTTAATAAATACTGTTAAGGAATTGTCAGGAATTACTTTAGATACCACTTACACCAGTAAGGTTTTCAGCTATTTACGTTCGCAGACGTTTGGCGGAAAACTAGATGGAAAGAGAATTTTATTTTGGAATACTTTTAGTCCAGCAGCGTTACAAAGCGCGCCTCTATCAAGTCTGTTTTAATTCAATGTAGACTAGAATTTCGCTTAAGTGCGGCTAATAAAGTAGAGATTTGGAGTGGTTTTCTTAACACTTCAGATTTCATTTGATTGCTTACCGAAGTCACGTCATCGTCACCACTGACAACAATGACGGGAATGTCTTTTAGCAGGGGATCAGCACACTGCAATTGGCGGAATTCATAACCGCCCATTATGTCCATGTTCATATCAAGTAGAATAGCATGAGGTTTTTTCTTGCTTCGGCGTAATAAACTGAGTGCCTCTTTGCCATTTGAAGTAGACTCTGTCGTATATCCTTTGGACTCTAGAAGCATTTTTAAAAGGAAACACTGGTCTGGGGAGTCTTCTACGATAAGAATATGTTTGTCTTGATTATTTTCTTGCACGCGACTAATGAACCACGGGTCAGCTTAGTCGGCAATGGTTAAAAGGTTATTGGCACAAGGCATGCGTAAAATTAGCGGAACTCAGTTGGGTGGTCACAATGGCGTTGCATGAATTTTTGCATCAAAACGCAAATGAAATATTAGAACTAAGTGCCGAAAAAACTAAAAAATTGGCAGGTTTGCGCGGTGATTCCGAAGTGCTTAGGGCAGGTCTTCCTTTGTTTTATCATCAGCTTATTAGGGTTTTAGAGCAAAAGCTTGGGAATTCCCCTAGCGAAGAGATGCTTTGTGATGCGGCTTCGCACGGAAAAGAATTTTTAAATCTTGGCTATTCTCTGTCGCATGTTGTGCATTCGTACGGATCAATGTGCCAAGCCATCACCGAACTTGCGACTAGAAAAAATGCGAATATTTCAGCTAGCGAATTTAATATTTTAAACGGCTGCCTAGATGTTGCGATCGCATCGGCGGTTTCGGAATTTCAGTTCCGCAGTAACGAAGCCTCTGAGGAACGTGAGATCAAACACCTTGGCTTCCTTGCGCATGAGTTAAGAAATGCCCTGTCCAGTGCTACAGTTGCGCAAGAAATGATTAAGGCCGGTCTAGTAGGTATTGGTGGAAGCACAGCCGCCGTATTGGAAGCGAACCTGATCAGAATGCGAAATCTGATCGACCGTTCCCTGTCTGAAGTCAGAATGCGTGCCGATGCGGACTTATATCTTGAGACGTTTCGTCTGATTGATTTAATAGATCAGATTGTTGCGACAGCAAAAATAGATGCCGGCAAAAAAAATCAAAGTATTTCTATAGATGTGGATTGGAAAATTGTCATTGTTGCCGATCGGCAGTTTATCTTGTCGGCCCTGGCAAACGTTCTTCAAAATTCAATTAAGTATTCAAAAAATGGTGGGGCAATATTCCTTCGCGGCAAAACCATTGGTGACCGGGTTTCCATTGAAGTAGAAGACGAATGCGGAGGAATACAAATTGAAAAAATCAGTTCTTTATTTCAACCTTTCGTAAAAGAAAATGCAGACCGCAGTGGTTTAGGATTGGGATTGTCCATCACTCAACGTGCCGTGCATTTAAGCCAAGGTACCCTTCAAGTAAGAAATATTCCTGGAAAAGGTTGCATCTTTGTTATCGATATACCGCAAAGAGTAATACCACCTCCAAGTAATAAAAGCGCGGTATCAGGTGTAGATTCTGTGCAACCAGATTACGTGAATAAGAAGTAAGGTGGCCGCGCCTGCGGCTTGCTTGAATTTTTTAAAATAGTTTTTAAGGCTCATAGACCGTTGATTAGTGAAAAAACGGAACTGCATTTAAATGAAGTGTCGACAGTGATTCTATTTGTTCGTTTTGGGTCTCCAAGATCAATTCTAAATCAGCAAGGTAAACGATTTCGCAAGTCATCGCGCGGAAGTCCTTCAAAATCAATTGGGCGGCTTCGCCGTTATTCAAGATCACATTGGATGTAGAAGTTTTCACTCCGCAGCTATCAACTGTAGATTCGACAAATGAAAATGCGCCGATAAACAGAGGGTAGGCCATGGCTCGGCAGCTGGATTTTCCGGGAACACGTGGGCAAATATCGTTGATGATATTTAAAGTCAGTCCGTTTTCAGAAACGTTAGTTATCGAAATCAAGATGTCGTTTGCGGCAAATCGTTCTGAATCTAAGTTCGCCTGCACTAAGGAATAATCGATATTTTTTATTTTGATTTGGGGAGTTTGTGTTAGCGGCGACGCGTTTGCTAGAGAAACAATTAAAGTTAAACTGCTGATAATCACCGATGCTAACTTCATTTTTGACTCCGTTGTAATAACAAATTAATCCAGGTTTTCGAATTCAGTAGACGGTATTACAAGTGTAGTGCCACGCCTTTAGGGATTTTAAAGTCGGCTAAATCGATTAGACCGTGATTTCTGATTTCAGGTTGGAACCGTGGTTCCAATTCTATTAGAAAAAAGTGCCCGGTTTGGGTTTTTCGAAAGTTATTTGAGAATTGCTCGAAGACACTTTTTCAAAAAAAAATGGCTTAGTTTTTTGACTAAGCCATTTTGCTTTTAAAAGATCAGTAATTAGAAATTACTGATCTTGGTTATTTATTTAGTTATTTATCTACTGGACAGGCCACGATTCCGCAACCGATCGCGCAGCCATCTTTATCGACCGCTGGTACTCCTGTGTATTCACAGCTTTGTCCTTTGATTGACACGGGCGGAGCCGCGCACATATACATAGGACAAATAATTGGCTCTTTATGTTTTTTTATTGGAATAACGTTGGTCGGGTTGACTTCTGTTCCGTCGCCTGGACAAACCACATCTCCACAACCAATGTTACAGCCATTTTCGTCTTTTTTAGTGATGGCAGCAAGATGGCAACCTTCTGGTGGCGCTACACATTTGTATAACGGGCAAGAAACCGGGTCTTCAACCGGAGGATCTACTTTAGGTGGTACTTCTCCGCAAACAATTTCTCCGCAACTTGGACAGGCGTTGGGGTCTCCCTTTTCCGTCTTGTCGGCATATCTGCATCCCTCTGCAGGGGCCTCACAACGAATCATGGGGCAGATGGTCTTTTCAGGCGAATCACAAACTAAACGGCAGCAGCTGGCGCTACAGCGGCGGTCTTTCCCTGTGAATACATCGGTAGTAGCGTCTTGTTCATAGTGACAGTTTTCCGGAGGTGCGGCACACATAATCATAGGACAGACAATAGCCTGACTACCTAGGTCGCTACTGTTCGGCACGCGCGCACCAACATCTAATTGCTGTTCGGTATTAGCTGTATTTGCTTTTTCCAAAGGCTGTTCGCTTACTGATTTGAAAGCGGTTTGAGAGCAGTTTTGATAAGAAAGTACTAAAACCACGCCCAAAATCATGGGCAAAATATATACCTGTTTCATTTAATCCCCCTAAATGACCTCTTTAGTATCGGGGTTTTTATTGGAAAATTAAAGATTCATCAGAAAGACAAACAGGTTCTCCCCGGTCCTGGCCGAGGCCTCGCCGAGGATGTCGTCGCGCAGCCCCGTCAGCGTCCCGCACAAGACCCGCGTGCGCTCAAGGACGT
>JAYVAZ010000022.1:0-5610 GCA_043750675.1 Pseudobdellovibrionaceae bacterium
CATAAAAACCCTACCTGCAATCCCAGCCAAAAGGCCTCAAATCCGTAGTGTCCACTATTAAGGAAAAACGCCCCACCGACAGCAACTAAACCAAAAAAGAGTACGACAAAAAGATCTCCCAAACCTTTATAAGCCAAAGGGTATGGACCGCCGGTATATGAATAAGCAAAGAAAACGGAAAACAATCCAATAATCAAAATCGGTTTTCCACCAAAATAAATTAGCGGAAGACCAAACACCGCGGCCAAAATTAAAAAGAAATAAGCAAAATTCATAACCTGCTGGTAGGACATCTGACCAGACTGGGTCATGCGTTTTGGACCTATCCGATTATGATCGTCAGCACCTTTTTTAAAATCCTTCGCATCATTAATTAAATTTGTAGCGATTTGAATACAAAGCGAACTGAATAAAGCCATCGCCATTAAAAAATAATTTACATTGTGATCTAAGCGAAAAGACAATGCCGAGGCCGCAAATATCGGTACGACAGCCGCAGTTAAGGTTTTAGGTCTGAAAGCTAACACCAAACTTTTAAACATAAATTATGGCAGACGTGGGAATTTAGAAAAATCAGGTTTGCGTTTTTCAACGTAGGCGTTTCTACCTTCTTGTCCTTCTTCGCTCATGTAATAAAGTAAAGTGGCATTGCCGGCCAAATCAAGTAAGCCCATTTGCCCATCGCAGTCCGCATTCATACAGGCTTTCAAAACTCGTAAAGCCATCGGCGAATGTGCCATCATTTCACGACACCATTTAACAGTTTCTAATTCTAAATCTTTTAATGGAACGACGGTATTGATTAAACCCATGTCTAAAGCTTGCCCGGCATCATACTGACGGCAAAGATACCAAATCTCGCGGGCTTTTTTCTGTCCCACAATACGCGCCAGATAGCTGCTACCCAATCCACCATCGAAGGAACCTACTTTGGGACCTGTTTGCCCAAATCGTGCGTTGTCGGCAGCAATAGTAAGGTCACAAACGATATGTAATACATGCCCACCACCAATTGCATAACCCGCAACCATCGCCACAACTGGTTTGGGCAACTGGCGAATTTGTTTTTGCACATCTAAAATATTTAAACGCGGAACTCCGTCGTTACCAACGTATCCCGCAGCGCCTCGAACGGTTTGATCCCCACCGGAACAAAAGGCCAACGGACCTTCGCCGGTTAAGATAATAACGCCTATTTGTTGGTCTTCGCGGCAAATCAACAAGGCATCTTGCAATTCAAAAACAGTTTGCGGGCGGAAAGCATTGCGTTTTTCAGGTCGATTAATTGTGATCTTGGCAATTCCGTCTTCGGTTTTTTCAAACTTCAGGTCCGTGTAAGACTTAATTGAGGTCCATTGAGCGGCTGGAATAATAGGATTTGGTGTCGTTACCATTTGAACTCCCTGTTAAGCCAAGGTGTAGCAAATTTTTATTCTGATGACGAAGAAAAAAAGACATGAGATTCATTTTTTATGAATATAGAATTTATTGTCGGTTTTATTAGTGGTGGTGCATTGTTCACAGGCATCATTTGGGTGCGCCTCCAGTCTCAAATTGTTAAATACAAGTCGGAGGCCGAGCTTCTTCAGTCTCAGAAAGCCCAATCCGAGCATTTAACCCAAAGTTTCTCACAAACTCTGTCGGAAAAGCTTTCCGACAAATTTGAAGTTTTGGCCTCGCAATTGTTTGAAGAAAAAAGCCAAAAGCTAAATGAGCAAAGCCAAAGCAGCTTAAAATCGATCTTAGAGCCACTTAAGGAACGCATTAAAGATTTCGAAAAGAAAGTAGATGAATCTTACTCTTCAGAACGCGCTGACCGCGGCAATTTAAAGGGTGAACTGTCTAAATTATTGGAATTAAATTTAAAAATTTCCCAAGAAGCGGGACAGCTGACCCGGGCCCTTAAGGGTGATGTTAAAGCACAAGGTTATTGGGGCGAGATGATTTTGGAAAATATTTTAGAACGATCTGGTCTACGCAAGGGCGATGAATATATCGTTCAGGGCCTTGAGCAATCTTTGAAAAATGAAGATGGCCAGGCAATCAAGCCTGACGTAATTATTAATTTACCCGAAGGTAAACATATTATTATCGATTCTAAAGTGTCCCTTTCGGCATTTGACGGTTATATCGAAACTGAAGATATCGCCGCAAAAGAAGGATTTGGTAAACAACATATTCAGTCGTTAAAAAATCATATAGATAGTTTGTCTGCTAAAAAATATTATTCTTGCGAACAGTTAATTACCCCTGATTTTGTTATTCTGTTTATGCCATTAGAACCGGCCTTTGCTTTGGCCTTTAAATTAAAACCCGATTTATTGCAGTACGCTTGGGAACGACAGATTGCTTTAGTTAGCCCAACAACGTTGCTAACGACTCTTAGAACCGTTGCAACTTTATGGAAACACGAACGGCAAGAACAAAATGCTATGGAAATCGCCAAACGTGGCGGCGCGCTTTACGAAAAATTCGCTGCTCTTGTTGAAGACTTAGAAATCGTTGGCAAAAAAATTAGTGAAGCCAGTGATGTACATAGTAAGGCTTTCGCCAAGTTAAGCACAGGCCAAGGGAATCTGATTCGCCAAGTAGAAATGCTAAAAGAGCTGGGTGCTAAAACCGAAAAGAAATTAAAAACCAACTACGAAAAAGACCAACCCGGATTGATTGGATAAGGTTTTGAAATCAATTCTCTTTTTTAACCTTATCCTACTTTTTATCTGCTCTGGTTTTGCGGACAATCAGGCTCTTTGAAACAATGTCTAATAGAATCAGGACCTAAACCAAATCCGAAAGTTACGATCATTGCTTTAGGATCTAACATGCTCAAAGATGATATTGATCAAGTCATGTTACAGACAGTAAAACTTATTAAAGAAACAGCAGGCAGTCATTGCATTTGGATTGGCCCTCCGCAAGCAGCCGTTTCCGTCATCAGTGCCAACCACATTTCATAAAAATTAACTATAATATATAGCTATGATAAACATACTTATTATCAATTATATTTATATCTGATTTCGGAGTATTTTTAGATCGACCCCGGAGGGGATCAAAACCGATCCCTCTCCTTTTTTAATCAGGAGAAATATATGAAATCGCTTTTATTAAATCTGTCTTTATTTTGCATGGCTTCTGCTAGCCCGGCAGCTGAACATATAATCAACGTAGAAAGCATTTATTACAGCAGCGCTTTCGATGGTCATATGCGCCTAGTTGAATCAGAAATTATCCAGCAGGCAGGAGTTGTCTGTGGAAATAACTTGGATTCCATTCGCATAAAAAGTATTGCGATAAAAGTTCTAAGATCCGAAGTAACTTCCGACGTGGGTGTAGGGGAAATAAAAGTCAGTCAGGCGACATCAACTCAACCAGCCTTACCCTATGTAGAACTCAACTACCCCAATGTTAAAATAGAAGCGACCGTTTCTTGTCCTTAATCACTCAAATAAAAAAGGAGCTTTGTAGCTCCTTTTTTATTTTCTAATTTAGAAAAGTAATTTCATTAAATAGTTTTATCGATGTCTTTGTTTTCAGGTAACCGAATGGCCACATCCAAAGCCGGTGACTGACTTTTGATCGATTGATTAGGATTTTGAACCACACGCTGTTGAAGTTTCGCAAAAATCGGTTCGCGAATAGCCAAGTGATTGTCTTGCAAAACACATTGTCTTGCGGTTTTTTGCGCTAGATTGATTACAATAGGTGCCTTCAAGTTGGCCGTCATTGCCGTAGGATCTTCAGGAATAGTGATAATACAAAAGCTGCGAGTTTGTTTTGCTTCGGTAACTTTTAAAGCTTCCATGTCGGTTTTTGCTAAACTGATTTTATAAGAGTCAGAAAAGATCTCTGGCTCTAAAACGGGAAAAGCCACTTCTGGGGCTTCGCAACTTTGCAACCAGGCAAAGATGTCATCGGTAGGATCATCCAAAAGAACATAGGACTTCAAGAATTCAAAACCCAATAATCCTTCTGCAAAAGTAATCGTATCTTCTTTCTGGATCTCGACTTGTCCAAAACGACTTGTACTTATGATCACTCAGGCCCCCCTACGCGAATAATTTTAGATTGCACCTGAAAATAAGACACTGCAAGACAAAAAACTGGGATATTTAGAATAAAAATCTAGACCTAAAAAGGTGGAATTTTTGATAGCGGTTAATAACGCATTGCCTTAGAAAACCTAAACTCAATCTGAATTAGGTCTTAAGCATTTTGGAGATAGAACGAGTCTTCTCTGAAGTGACATTAACCGATTCTTTATTGGTGTCTTGAATGGCCATGTAAACTTCTTCACGATGGATTTTCGTCTCCTTAGGAGCTTCAATACCCAGTCTGACTTGTTTACCTTTGATTTGTACAACGCGAATCTTGATGTGATCATCAATTGCGATGCTTTCGCCTAACTTCCTTGTAAGTACGAGCATGGTTAACTCCTGTTCCCAACTTCCCTGTTAATATCGGTAAGATATTGCGAAACTGTAGCTATATTTTTGATGGTTTAAAGTCAAGACCTTTGACCTTAATTCGCGTTTTTACTGAATATTAAGAGAATACTTGTAAGAGAATTTAAGAATAAAATCAGAGGAAGCTCACTCGAAAGCTTAATAAAATAATTGAAGTCAAGGCGCCGAGTAAATCACGACTGAGGCTTCCTTTATGGAAGTCGCAAGGAGAGATTTACGAAGGCAACGATGAATTCGATTATTTTAGGAAGCTTTATTTGAGGAAATCCATGAGGTTTTTGCCGATGAGCCGAGACGAAGTTTCCATCGATGCTTGCAAAGTACTATCGTTTTTATTGATCTCACTCATTGTATTAAATACATCAGCATCTTCTAGTTGGGAAGCGACGCCTTTGTTTTCGACGATCGCTTTTTGTAAACTTTCCGTAGTATGATTCAGGGTAGAAATCCGCGAACCCACTTGGGCACGGGCGTTCACGACCTGTGATAAAGCCGAATCCAAACTATCAATTGCAAATTGAATTTCTTGTTTATCATCAACCTTCAAAGCAATTTCAAAATCTTTTAAGATTTTAAGAACGTTTGTCCCCGACTGCTCTGGAGAAACTTGTGATTGAACCACACGTTGACGAGTGGCTTTGCTGGCAGGTGCCCGCAAAGTGAATTCTTGTTCTTCGCTATTTTCTTTTTGTTCTTGAATCTGATGTTCATCATCTTGAAGTTGTCGAACTTCATCTGCCGTTTTGGGGGTCGTTGAAGTTTCACGAATAATTCCATCAGCGCCGATACCTTCACCTAAGAAAACTTTGTCGCCCGAGATATTCATCGACAGGAAGGCATCTTTATTGATCTGGATTTTCATATCTCCGCTATCACCATCGTAAGTTCCATTGATATTAAATGGCGACTTAGTGGTTTGATGACCCGAGAAAATATAACGTTCACCTAATTTTCGATTTCCGATTTGGATCGCTTGACTGTAAATTTGTCCGACTTCCTGGGAAACCACTCGACGGGTTTCTTCGCTAGCGCCAGCATCATTGGCCTGTTGAATCGCTAACTCTTTTGCGCGAACTAAGGTCTCCGAAAGTTCCGCCAGCGATTGATCCGAAAACTCCAAAAAGCTTCGCGCGATATTGATATT
>JAYVAZ010000023.1:0-2367 GCA_043750675.1 Pseudobdellovibrionaceae bacterium
ACTCCAAAATTTTAGCTTCCAATGGTTTTACATCTTTCCTGGAATATTCGGATTTACACTTGTTTTGGGACTACCATGGTCTTTACGTACTTTAGGTGCCGCGCCTTCATTTATTTTACTCGTTGCCGCACAAATCGTAGGCAGCGTCCTGCTAGACATTTTTTACTTTCATAATCTGGTGAATCAATACAAAATCATTGGAGCTATTCTTACCTTATGTGGGGCGGTTATTTATGCGGTCGTTTAAGAAAAATGAGCTGATTTTTAGTCAAAATGATCAAGGTGATTGTGCTTATATTATTGAAAAGGGAAGAGTCCAAATCTTTTTAACTAAAGACAAAGAAGAAATCCCTTTATCGATGTTAGGCGAAGGTGAAATTTTCGGTGAAATGTCCTTACTGGATAATTTAAGTCGATCTGCTTCGGCTAAAGCAATTGAAGATTGCCAATTAAATGTCGTGAACAAGTCGCAATTAATGGAAAGAATTTATTCGGCAGATACTATAGTTCGGTTATTGATGCGTGTTTTACTTAGACGTTTACGTGGTCAGAACGATGCGATTTCGGGATTAAAATCAGACCCGGCACACGATCCCTTGACCGAAGTGAACGAATCTGAAGCTCTGTCACAAATCAAATTGGAAAATAAGGTATTTGAAGCTTTTAACAACAAAGAATTCTTAATGTTTCAGCAGCCAATAGTCAGGTTGGCCTCATTTAATACCGAAAACCTAGCAAGCCTTGCGGAAAATATTTATGGCTCTGAATCGCTCCTTCGTTGGAAAAGCCCACTTGAGGGTATGATAGCGCCTAATCTATTTATCGATATTATCGAAAACTCTTCCATGATTATTCCTATCGGAGAATGGATCATTGAAGAAAGCTTCCGCCAGACAAACTTGTTACAAAATAAAAAGAAAAATTTTACCGTTAGCATAAATATCTCGGGCCGCCAATTTGTTCACCATCACTTTATCGACCGCCTTGTAGATTTGCAAAAAAGGTATTCGATTGATCCGACAACTATTAAATTGGAAATGACCGAAAGAATACTTATGGATGGTGTTGTCGTTTTAGAAAACCTGAATCGCTGTCACGATCTTGGCTTTAAAATTTCCATTGATGATTTCGGGACAGGATTTTCTAGCCTTCAATATCTGTCAAAAATGCCGATCGATTATTTGAAAATCGATAGCAGTTTCGTACAAAAAATGCTGGGTGACCGAAAAATCGAGGCGGTAGTTAAATCGATCAGTTATCTAGCAAAAAGCCTAGATATGAAAATTATTGCTGAAGGTATTGAAACCAAAGAACAACAGAAATACTTGACCGATCTTGGTTGCGACTTCGGACAGGGCTTTCTTTTTTCTAAAGCCATCCCTACCGAAGATTTGCTAAAACTATTTTAGATTCTGTTTAAAGAATAGAATAGTGTGACCTAATTCTAAAACGTTATTGCCGCGTTTTTGAGTCCCATGACCCTCGTCCGCAAATAAAATTAACTTGGATGGAATTTTTTTCTTTTCCAAAATGCTTTGAATTTGTAAAGCTTCTCCAACCGGTACTCTTGGGTCATTTACACCTTGGACAATCATCAACGGTGATTTTATCTGATCAATATAGGTAAAAGCCGAAAGTTTCTTTAGAGCCTCTTTGTCTTTTACCGGATCGCCATACTCTGGAATTCTTAAGGCTCGACGATACGGCGCTGTGTTCAACAGAAAAGTTTCCAGGTTACTCATCCCTACTAAAGCAACACCAGCATCATAGGCTCCCGCGAATTTAGTCATCGCATACAAAGTCGAATATCCGCCGTAACTCCAACCCATTATCCCAATCTTCAACGGATTTTTTCCATCTCCCCAGTATTTTCTCATAAATAGGGAAGCATCTTCAATGTCAGTAATTACATTCAGCCGTAAGGCGCCGTTATCGGAGTTGATCCAAGTTTTACCGTATCCGTCACTACCGCGAACGTTCGGCTCAACAAAAACAAATCCCGCATCGACGAATAACTGTGCAAAAACACTGAACCCAGCCTCGGTTTGCGCTTCTGGCCCCCCATGGAAGTGTACGACCACAGGACAAGTCGACTTAATATCAGCGCAAGCCTGCGGACGACGCACAAACATAGGAATTTTTACACCATCTCGAGAATCAAAGTATTCTAACTTTGCTGGAACAAAACTGCTTAGATCGGCCTCTGGCGCACTAGGAACCACCCACTGAGTAAGTTTTTTTGAAGCTATATTAAAAACATAAGAAGTTCTTGGTGCCTGCGCATTTTCCACACCTAAAATAATGTCTTTGCCATCGCGCGAAACCGACCCAACATAGACGTGATCTACATTTTTAAAATCGGGAAGT
>JAYVAZ010000024.1:0-2750 GCA_043750675.1 Pseudobdellovibrionaceae bacterium
AGTTTCTGTATTTTACCCGATCGCCGCCGAAAGACTGCAACTTTTATCTTGGGAATTTTACACCCGACTGCAGACGGGCGCGATTACCAGAAACACTCCGAAAGTCCTTGACCAGTACGCCGATCTAAAAAACGCATATGACGAATTTTTAAAACGCGGCACAGGATCAAGAAGTTATAATAAACTTTATCTTGATCAGGCGACTTCAAATCTTCAAAGAATTTCTGATTACTTGGGTCAGTCCGGCCGTGCTCCTATAGTCATTAAATCATCAGCCCAACCATAACCATTGCCATAATAAAATTCTAAATTCTTAATTTAATGTAGTTTTAGTACGTTCACGATTTCAGAAACCAAAGATTTTGCATTGATTGGTTTAGAAATATGGGCATGAAACCCAGCCCCTAAGGCTTCCGAAATTTCCTCGGGCCTTACATAGGCTGTCAATGCGACGGCAGGAACTTTAGACCATTTCTCCTGTCCCCTTAGTTTTTTAATGAACTCCAACCCATTTTCATCTGGCATACCAATGTCACTTAAAATAATGTCTGGGGTTTCGGTTTGCAGAATTCCGCGTGCTTCGGCCGCAGATTCAGCTGATAAAATAGTTGCTCCAGACTTCGTCAAAAATCTCTTAACTAGTTCCCTGTTATCGGGAGAATCCTCTACCAATAATATTCTCACACCAGCTAATGGTGACGCCAGTTGTGGCATCGATGGCGCTGTATCAAATACGTTAGGGCTACTTGGTACTGGTGTGCTGTGGTAGTATGTGGTCTTAATCGGCAAATTGACGGTAAAACAAGATCCCATCCCCAATCCTGCACTAGAAACCTTAACCGTGCCACCATGAATTTCGGCCAAACTTTTAACAATCGATAGTCCCAACCCAAGTCCACCAAAGGTCCGAGACGAAGAACTATCTGCCTGCCAAAATCGATCAAATACGAAAGGTAAAAATTCTTCGCCAATGCCAATTCCATTATCCTTCACAACAAAAACGCAGTTGTAATCAACTTGTTCCACTGAGATTTCGATTTTGCCACCTGTGCGTGTAAATTTAACCGCGTTATTAACAAGGTTCCATAAAATCTGATGTAAACGTGTAGGATCAGCCATCATATTTTCAGGCGCCATCGACATATTAACAAATATCTCAATATTTTTGGCACTGGCGGTAGAATGAATAGCGGCACTTACCGCACCGACAATTTCTTTCAGAGATATTCTTTGGGGAACGTAGGGAACTTTTCCTGTAATAATAGAAGATACATCTAGAAGGTCCGAAACAATTTGTGTCTGCAATCGAGTATTTCTTTGAATGGCATCAATTGAAACTTTTAGTTCTTCAGGCGTTAATTGCAAATAGTCGGTCATTAAAATATCGGCGTGGCCTTGGATAATATTGATCGGGGTTCGTAGTTCATGCGAAAGCGTTGCTAAAAATTCATCCTTCACCTTATTCAAATTTTTGGCTTCTAAAAATAATTTAGAGTTGTCAACAGCGACTCCGGCACGGGCACACAGCTCTTCAACTAATTTCAAATCGGCTTCGTCGAATCGACGTTTTGATTCATTGGTTGTAACAACCGTAAAGGTTCCAATAATTTTCTGCCGAACTTTAATAGGTGCACAAATATAGGAATAGAATCCAATTTCTTGAATAATCTTGAGATGCTCTTTGTCTTGCGCTGAGGCCTTTAATAAGTCTTCTGGAATGTGCGACATTAACTCGGCCTTGCCCGTCTTATACACGTTACGGGGACCTTGTGCTGAATCGTCTGTCGGCGGATATTTTTCTTGCAGCTCCCATGCCCACTTTACCTTGGCGGGATCCTTGTGTTCTACCGCTAGCTGTTTTAGTTTCCCATTGGGTTGAACCAATTGCACAGAACACCAGTCGGCGATAGCCGGTATCGCGACCCTAGTTAAAGTTTTTAAAATCGTTTCTAAATCCAGACTGGACGCCAATTTCGTACTAGCATCAGCCAAAAAAGAAAGTCTCTCTCCTGCGCGAATGCTTTCTTGCCGTTCAATCCGGGATTCAATCAGTTGGATACGATCGTTTTCCAACTGCTTTTTATCGGTAATGTCCTCGGAAATTCCCACCAAATATTTCGGTTGCCCGTCCTGATCCAAAATTGGAATTTTTTTCGTATGCAGAAGTCTTCTTCCTCCAAAGGCTGTTTCTATGGCCTCTTCGGGAATATCTAAAGTCGCTCTTCCGGCTAAAACTTCCTTATCTTTATCTTGAAAATGTTTCGCCTGTTCGGCTGGGAAAAAATCATAATCATTTTTCCCTAATAGGGCATTCCGCGAAAGCCCCAATAATTCTTCACCGGCTTTATTAAATCTTATAAACCTGAGATCCTTAGCATCCTTTACAAAAATCATGTTCGGAATATTTTCCAAAACCAAGTCAGCAAAATGGAAAGTTTCCTGCAATTCTTTAGTTCGTTCAGAAATTTTAGTTTCAAGTTCAGAATTAAGATCTTTGAGCCGGCTTTCGAAATTTTTTCTGTCTGTAATGTTTAAGGTGATCCCAGTTAGGCGCTCGGGTTCACCATTTGACCCAAGAAAGACTTGGCCTTTGGCACTTACCCAAATAATTTCACCAGTCGATTTCACGACTCTATATTCGACGTCATATGATTTTTTTTGAAAGGCCGACTGTTTAATTTCCGTCCAAATTCGATCTCGATCATCTTCGTGAATCAGCGACAGACACTCTTCTAAGGTCTCGTTAAATT
>JAYVAZ010000025.1:0-1749 GCA_043750675.1 Pseudobdellovibrionaceae bacterium
TTAAAAAATCTGTCCAAAAAAGTCTTTGATCTTCTTTGCCATTCCATCAAATGACTCGCCCAGATCGATCTCTGAACCCACTTGATAGTTATGCAAATCTTTTCTCTGACTAAGTCCGTGCAACAATAAGCCTACTGCCGTTGAAAATTCTCCAGATTTTACAACATCTGTTAAACCGCCCACTTTTGCGGGAATGCCACGACGAACTGGGATATCAAAAACAAACTCACCCATTTCTACTAATCCATCCAATTGACTTGTCCCGCCTGTCAGGATAATTCCTGAACCCAACATCGGCATCAAGCCACTCATGCGAACATCATTGGCAATCAACGCCAGAACTTCTTCGGCGCGGGCTTCAATAACATCTGCTAAATCTTTGCGCGGAATCACGCGGGCTTTTCTACCGCCAACGCCTTCCACTTCGATCGTTTCGTTGTCGTTGACCATCGAAGCCATCGCACAACCATATTTCTTTTTCAAATCTTCTGCGGCCACTTGCGGAGTTCGCAATCCCACCGCGACATCATGGGTAAAATGATGTCCGCCCACAGGGATCACAGAAGTTGCTGCCACACTGCCGTTCACGAAGTACAACATTTTGCAAAGTCCGCCGCCCATATCTACGATACATGCGCCCAGGTTTCTTTCGTCATCACTTAGGACTGCGGCCGATGAGGCCAATTGATCTAGTACAAAACCAGAAACTTTCAAATCAGCTTTTTCAACACACTTCAATGTGTTGTTCAAAGCGGATTGACTGCTGGTTACGATATGAACATTGGCTTCTAAACGAATGCCCGACATACCGATGGGATCTGAAATTCCATCTTGCATATCAACTTTATATTCTCTTGGTAAAACGTGTAGAACCGTGCGGTCTGCAGGAACGGCAACAGCTTTTGCTGCTTCGATCACGCGATCAATTTCAGAAGCCGTGACTTCTTTATTTTTGATAGCGACCATCCCCTTCGAATCAAAAGAAGAAAGATGTGTGCCGGCGACGCCAACCCAAACTTCATTCACTCGGTATCCCGACATGAGTTCTGCTTCTTCTTTTGCTTTCTTGATGGATTCAGTGGTTGCTTCGATGTTGACGACAACACCTTGGCGGATGCCCGTATTCGGGGCGGTGCCGACTCCGGCCACTTCGATTTTGCCTTCAGGAGTGACAGTGCCGATCACAAAGGTAACCTTCGTAGATCCGATGTCCAGGCCTGCTAGTACAGGAACTTTTGGTTTTGATGTGCTCATGCTTCAATCCTTTGAAGTAGAGGACGCCTTTTGCGAAAATTCATGATGCGTGTAAGACCATAGTCTTCCTAGACTTTTGATCTTTTTTAGACGTTCCTCTAGTTTAGCTTAAGGACCCTTACGCGACCTGACAAGGACTTTCTTTGACGGTGGCTCGCCTATGACGCGCATGTCTAGGGCTGTTCGATTACTTAATTGAGGAATCTTTGCGCAGGCGAACGAGAACTTTTTTGGAAAGGTTGGCATCGATCACGCGGGCATCGAATTGTTTGGCATCAAGATAGTCGACCACCTGTGAAACACGCGCAGCTTTCAGTGCCACTTGGTCTTCACCGATTTTCACACGCACTCCGGTACGAATCAATGTCATCCAGAAACCATCTTGTTTATCGTAACGAACTTCAGAGACAGTTTTTTTACTGAAAATGCGCGACGGTATCAGTGATCGCGCGGATTTATTGCTGACTCAGGCCTTAGTAGCGCAAAGACAGTTAC
>JAYVAZ010000026.1:0-2729 GCA_043750675.1 Pseudobdellovibrionaceae bacterium
CTACTTTCCAGAACAAAAAGAATTATTACCGGCGGGAACATCAAAAAATATTCAATGGTGGCCCGATTTTTTTTCCAACGGTGCTGGCATTCAAATTTATTATTCGTTTTAATTAGACTGAAACCATTTTGCCACTTCGGTCGCCGATTTGACAGCGTCTTCATGGAATCCGTAACCAAAATAACTTCCGCAAAAGAAAATGTGATCTTTCCCGTTAAGTTCACCAAGCCTAGTTTGAGTAGCCACCGAAGCCTGATTAAATACCGGATGTCGGTAACTAAATGTCTTCAAAATCTTTTTTGGATCGACATGGATATCTCCCAAACTTAAAATGATGGGATCCTTTGCTGGTAATCTTTGGAGGCGATTTAAATAATAAGATATTTGGTAACCACTTCCCTGACGGGCCATATTCCAACTTCCCCACATTTTAGAGTTGGCATTCAAAACCGATCCGTCTTGATGCAATGTCACCAGATTGTTTTTATAATTCCATGCGGTAAGCAGCTGGTTTTCAAGATCGTTTGGCTGGGCAATTAATTTTTTCGCGGTATCTGCGTGCGTAGCCAAAACGACATAATCAAAAGTTTCGTTTTTCGCCGCAGTCTGCACAAGTATTTGTGTTCCCGTGCGTACGACAGAAAAGACAGGTGTGTTTAATCTTATCTCACCAGTAAATTTTTTTTGAAATGCATTAATGTAAACCAAGCTGGATCCCAAAAAAGTGCGCCACTTTTTATCACTTTTTCCACGCAGCAATTGATGGTTATCAAAGTACTCCAACAAAGTTGAGATGGGGTAGTCTTTCATATTTCCGTCGGCCAGTGACCAAATGGCAGAAGTTAAAGGCCAAATAAAATTTTGTACAAAGGCTATGCTGTAAGATTTCAAATAATTTTCAGCGGAAATACCACTGAGGTCAACTTTCCTATCAATATCGGAGACCGCCTGTTTGCGAAAGCGGGCTAGGTCGGAAATGATTTGCCAGAATTTTTTCTCCAGCAGAACTTTAGGTGAGGAAAAGAAAGGTGTAAAACCAGCACCTAAAGTGTACGTGAAGTTTTCAGCAGGGTCAGAGAAACAACTGGACATTTCCGCCGGTATAGCGGCGTCGTAAACTTGTAGTTCATTTAAAAATTTCATGAATTCAGGGTAAGTGCGCTCATTAAAAACCAGAAATGCGGTATCTACATTAAAGGAATCACTGCTTTCGGAATAAACCGTTTCCGAATGGGCGTGTCCACCTAACTGCGAATCCGATTCAAAAAGCACCACATCGTGCTTCTTTGAAAGAAAATAACTTGCGGATAAGCCGGCAATACCGGCCCCAACAACGGCGATACGAAGGGGTTTGCTTTTAACTATCACGGAATTTAGTTTTTCCTGCAGTTAGGCTGAGTACAGCCTTTTTTGGTGAATACCATCTGCCACAGTTGCCAGTTGCGGGCTTGGAAACCACCAGCAAAAGACAGAAGATAAAACTCCCACATTTTTTTGAAAGTTTCAGAGTAATTATTTTTCAATTCGGGCCAAGCTGCCTGAAAATTTTCGTGCCAGGCATGCAAAGTAGTTGCGTAGTCGGGGCCGAAATTATGAAGATCTTCCATAACTAATAGGCCTTCGGAAGCGGCTCCCATTTGTTTCAGAGAAGGCAGAACTCCATTGGGGAAAATGTAACGATCAACCCAAGGATCAGTAATATAAGTAGTATGGTTGTGTCCAACGGTGTGAACCAATGCAACTCCGTCGTCTTTTAAAACATTGTGAATGACTTGCATGTAAGTTCGAAAATTTTTATAACCAACGGCTTCTAACATACCGACTGAAACGACGCGGTCAAATTTGCCTCTAATATTTCGATAGTCATCAAATACAAATTCTATGGGAAGCCCAGCGCAGTCTTTTTCACCGTAGGCAATCTGTTCCTTTGAAAGCGAGTATCCGACGCATTCGACCCCGTATTTTTCTGCAGCGTATTTCATAAAGGAACCAAATCCGCAACCGATATCCAGGACTTTCATTCCGGACTTTAAATCTAGTTTTTTGCAAATAAGATCCATCTTATGTTCCTGAGCTTCAGCAAGTGATTTCGCGTCTTTCCAATATCCACAAGTGTAGACCATTCTTTTATCTAACATCTTTTGAAAAAGGTCGTTTCCTAAATCATAATGAACGTCGCAAACTATTTTAGATCTTGATAGAGATTGTAAGTTAAATAAAACCGCCTTAATTAGGCGTTTTAAAATCATAGGGGTGTATCTTCGTTTCCCTAAATCAGAACGTAGGATTTTTTCAATAAATAGATCTAGACGCGCGACCGATAGGTCGCCGCTCATATAACTTTCACCTAAGCCAAGGCTGCCTTGTAGGGCGATGCTTCGATAGACCCGGGAATGGTGAATTTGCGGATCAGAGTCTCTCCTGCCGTTAACAACGATGCCGATAGACGCGAATTGGTTACGAACGGTACTTTCGAAAAAGCTGAAAACTTTTATAGGCGCAATCAATGAAATTCCCGTAACTCTTCGTTCTAACTTCATGACTTCAGATTTGCTCATATTGATTCCCTCGCTAGTTTTAATACTTAGCAAAGATCTCTCCAACTTCTGGGCACGAAACTTGATTAAATGGCCAATGAGGTGTCTCAAATCGAGACAAACGAGGGGCGGACAAAAAATGGTGAAAATAAAACAGGGTTCTGTAAAAACCTTCGACGCTCTTAAAGAAGA